>NZ_JBITMV010000033.1:0-28741 GCF_044466625.1 Micromonospora sp. NPDC049366 | reverse complement strand
GCCGCTACCGCGCCACTGTGCAGATCGCCGACATCCTCATCTGGCTACGCGCGAAACCGGACCGACCCAAGCCATGATCCAGGAGACACGGCCTAGGCGTACGCTCCCGGAGCCCCACGCCAGCGTCGGCGGGGGCTCCCGGGGGCGGGGCGTGGTGCGGGGCCGTTCGGCGAGCAGGTGTCCCCCGAACGGCGGTGTTCCGCGGCGGGGCAACGACCGCGAGTGGCTGGACGGCGCGAATGTGTCCCGGCGGGCGTCGGGAATCCGACGGCCCGCCCGGCGCGGCAGCGGAGGGTTGTTGACTGCCCCTGAGCCGACACCGGGCGGTCGGCTCAGGCCGACCGATGGGAGGCATCCGTGGGGCTAGCCGGTTACCGCGCCTTCGGGGGCGTCACCGCAGATCTGCTGTCCGTCGCGCGCCAGGTGTACGAACCCCTCCTGGCGCCGATGCGACTGGGGCGCGACGACATCGCCGCGCAGGACCTCGACGCGTTGGAGGCCTCGTTGGCCCGCATCAACGAGGTCATCGCCAATCCGTCCGCCTTCGGCGGGCCGCTGAACCTCAAGCTGACCGCCGGGACCGGCGTCGTGGTGGCGCAGAGCCCCGCCGAGGCGCACGTCGTGGTCGGGCCGCTGCCGATCCTCCTGGAGCGCAAGCAGGACATCCTCGACCGGCTCGCGCAGCTCCGACCGCAACGCCACCTCGACAACCTCCGCGAGGTGGTCGCGGAGAAGGTCGCCGACCCTTCCGTACGGGAGGACCTGCTCACCGCGTTGGAGCGGGAGAGCGACCAGCAGAAGGCGATGTCGGAGGAGCTCGACAAGGAACTGGAACAGGTGAAGCGGGCCGAGTCCGAGGCCCAGGCCCGACTGAAGGTCGAGATCCTGGAGCGCAGGTCCCGCGTCTACAAGTCCTTCCTGGAGCGGGAGTCGGTGGCGACCCTGGTGGGCGGTCTCCTCCTCGTGTCCCTGACCGTCGCGCTGCTCGTCGCGATGTTCGCGAAGCTGCCGGTCAGCGAGATCGTGTCGAGCGCCTTCCTGATCATCCTCGGCTACTTCTTCGGGCAGTCGACCAGCCGACGGGGCGACCAGGGCGGGAACTCCGACGCCACCTGAGCGTGGCTCGGGGTGCCCGCCCTCCGGCGGTCTCCCGGCGGCGGCCCGACGACCGTCAGCCGGCGCGCTTGGCCGCCAGGAAGAGACCGAGGGCCTCGACGACGAGGCGGTGGTCGTCGAGCTGCGGCAGGCCGGACACGGTGACGGTGCCGACCGGGCCGGTGCCCCGCAGGATGATCGGGAAGCAGCCGCCGTGCGCCGCGTACCGGGCGGGGTCGAGGTGGGGTTGCTGCTCGAAGGTGGTGCCACGGTCGCGGTAGCTCTGGCCGACCAGGTAGGAGCTGTGCCCGAACCGGCGTACGACCCGGATCTTGCGCTCGATCCAGTCGTCGTTGTCGGCGGTGGTGCCGGGCAGCGCGCAGTGGAAGAGTTGCTGGTCGCCGAGCCGGATGTCGACCGTGACGGAGAGGTTCCGCTCCCGGGCCATCCCGACCAGACGACTGCCCAGCTCCCAGGCGTCGTCGTGGTCGAAGCGGTCGAACTGGAGGCGTTCCTCCTGCTCCTGCAGCTCTGACATCACGGCGTGCCGCTCCCTTCCTCGATCGTCACCGACGATCTAAACAGAGCCGACGCCGGCCCGGCCCCGGGGTGTGCCGCGTGGGCTGGGCGCGGGGCGGCGCCACACCCGCGGTGCGCCGCCCGCGCTCACTCGGCGAGCAGCTCCCGAACCCGGGGGATCACCGTCGTGCCGTACAGCTCGACGGCGTTCACGAGGTGCTCGTGTGCCATCGAGCCGTTGGCGTACTTGAGGTCGATGCGCTGCAGCCCGAGCGCTTGCACCGTCTTCGCGATCTTGCGCGCGACCGTCTCCGGTGAGCCGACGTGCCACGCCCCGTCGGCGATGTCGGCCTCGAAGCGGGCCCGGTTCATGGGCGGCCAACCACGTTCACGGCCGAGGCGGTTCAGCAGGTCGCGGGCGTGCGGCCAGAGCAGGTCGACGGCCTCGGTGTCGGTGTCGGCGACGAAGCCGGGCACGTGCGCGGTGACCGGAAGACGCTCCTGCCCGAACTGGTCGAGGGCCCGGTGGTACAGCTCGACGTAGGGGGCGAACCGGGCCGGCTCGCCGCCGATGACCGCCAGCGCCAGCGGGAAGCCGAGCCGGGCGGCGCGGACCACCGACTGCGGGCTGCCGCCGACGCCCACCCAGGTGCGGATCCGGCCGGACTCCGTCTTCGGGTAGACCTGCTGCTGCTTCAGCGGGGCGCGTACGGTGCCCTGCCAGGTCACCGGCTCCTCGTCCAGCAACCGGGCCATCAGTTCGAGCTTCTCCTCGAAGAGCCGCTCGTAGTCGGCGAGGTCGTAGCCGAACAGCGGGAACGACTCGGTGAACGAGCCCCGGCCGAGCATGATCTCGGCGCGTCCCTGGGAGACCGCGTCGAGGGTGGCGAACCGCTCGAACACGCGTACCGGATCGTCGGAGCTCAACACGGTGACCGCGGTGCCGAGCCGGATGCGCTCGGTCTGCCCGGCGATCGCGGCGAGCACGATCTCCGGGGCGGAGATCGCGTAGTCGTCGCGGTGGTGCTCGCCGAGGCCGATGGCGTCGACACCGAGCCGGTCGGCGAGGACGGCCTGCTCGACCACGTTGCGGATCACCCGCGCGAAGGGAAGTCTCGTGCCCTTCGCGTCGACGGTGACGTCGCCGAAGCTGTGCAGCCCGAATTCCAGCTCGCTCGCCATGTCGTTCCTCCTGGCCTCGATGCGCCCGGCCGCCCCGTTCGTCCGGCGGCCTCCGGCCCTGCAACGGCGCTCCCGGGGCCCCGCATTCCCGTTCACGGCCGTGGGGAACGGCACTTTTCCGACCCGGACGTCCGACTCTCCGCCACGGGGCCCCTGATTGACCGATGAGTTTGCGATGATGCGCCGGTCTACCCCGCGACACCACCCCCGGACGCGAAGGGATCCACCGATGGCAAAGGTCATCTCCACTCTGTTCATCTCCGCCGACGGCGTCGCCGAGATCGACCCCGACTGGCACTTCCCCTACTTCGACGACAACATGGGCCGCGCCGTCACGGAGGACTACAACGCGGCCGACGTGCTGCTCATCGGGCGCGAGACGTACGACAGCTTCGCCGGCGCCTGGCCGGACCGGGAGGCGGCCGGCGGGGACGATGCCCCCTTCGCCAAGCAGCTCGGCGACATGCGCAAGGTCGTCGTCACCCGTCAGCCGCGGCAGTTCACCTGGCGCAACTCGGAGGTGATCGACGGCGACCTCGTCGACGCCGTCGCCGCGCTGAAGGCCGACGCCGGCATCCGGGGCATCCTCATCCCCGGGTCGATCTCCGTGGTGCAGCAGCTGCTGGCCGCCGGGCTGCTCGACGAGCTGCGCCTGCTCGTGCACCCGGTGGCGGCGCGCAAGGGTCGCAAGCTGTTCGACGAGGGCGACACCCCGTACCACCTGGCCGTGACGGCGACCGAATCGTTCCCGACCGGCGTGATCCGGGTGATCTACACGCCGGCCTCCGCGCCCGGGAAGGTCGGCTACGACGACGTCAAGGAGCAGGTGCCCGCCGGGAACTGACCCGCAGGCGCACACCGGCCCCGACCGGGTCGGTACGGCGACGGTGGCTGCATGATGTCGCTCGATCAGGGATGTAGTGGCATCCGTACGCCGTTGAGGCCGCTACATCCCTGAAGCAGCGTGATCGATCGCGAAGGTGCCCGCGTCGACGCGGTCGATGAACTCCCCGACGGTGTCCGCCTGCCGGATGGCGCTGTCCCATCCGTCGCTGGAGATGTCGACCAGCAGCACGGGCGCGGATTCGTCGCGCAGGTCGAGCACGAACTGTTCGCGCGAGCCGTTGTCGCCGATGACCGCGATCCCGGGGTGGGCGCCGGTGCCGTCGTCCCAGGCGTCATGCACCTCGACCATCTCGCTCGGCGAGTTGAGCCAGACGTACGTGCCGCTCGCCATCCAGCCGCGCCGGAACCACGACGCACCCTGCAGATAGCGACGCCACGCGTCCGGCAGTGGCCGGCCCAGGGCCTCCTCGGCCTCGGTGAACTCCTGGTCGGCGACCGGGCCGCGGTAGTCGGCCTCCTCGACGATCGCGCCGACGATGTGGGCGTTGAGGTCGGCCAGCTCCTCGGCGGGGATCCAGTACTCCCGCACGTCCCGGCCGCCGGCCTGGCGGACCTCGTGACGCTCCAGGTAGGAACGCTGGACGTCGAACCGGGTCACGTAGCCCACCCCCTCGGCGGGGACGTTCCACTCCCGGGCGATCTTCGTCGCGTACCAGCGGTTGAGCACCGGGTAGAAGATCGGCTGCTCCGGCAGACGCGGTGGCCAGGCACGCCACCCGGACGCCGCCACGAGGTCGAGCTCGGCCTGCCCGGTGGGCCGCCACAGGGTGACCGTGTCGGAGCCGTCGATGGCGCACCCCTCACCGATCATGCTCGGCCGCCGGAGCGCGGCGAGTCACGCGCCCACCATTGTGGGGCACCCGACCCCGGGCGTAGACGGCGGGCGGTCCGGGTAGGAGAGGCGAATGCCAGACGTCGGAGACCTCATCGGCGACCGCTACCGCCTGGCCGGCCGGATCGCCGGCGGGGGCATGGGCGAGGTGTGGCGCGCCGAGGACGAGACCCTGAACCGGCCCGTCGCGGTGAAGCTGATGCGCGCCCACGTCAGCGCGGAGTCCAGCGCCGGGGAACGCTTCCGGCGTGAGGCGCGCGCGATGGCGGCGCTGCGCCACCCCGGGGTGGCGGACGTCTACGACTACGGCGAGGCCGACCAGCCCGACGGCCGGCGGCTCGCCTACATCGTCATGGCGTACGTTGGCGGGCAGCCCCTGTCCGCGCGCATCGCCGAGGCGGGCCGGCTGAGCGTGGCGGAGACGGTGTCGATCGTCGCGCAGACCGGCCGGGCCCTGCAGGCCGCCCACGACGTCGGCGTGGTGCACCGCGATGTGAAGCCGGGCAACCTCATCATCGAGCCGGACGGGCACGTCGTGCTCGTCGACTTCGGTATCGCGGTCTCCTCGGAGGCGACCAGCCTGACCGCCACGAACCAGGTGCTGGGCACCGCCCTCTACATGGCGCCGGAGCAGCTGTCCCGCCAGACGGTGACACCGGCCGTGGACGTCTACGCGCTCGGTGCCGTCGCGTACCACTGCCTGGCCGGCCACCCGCCGTTCCCCGGTGACAACCCGATCGCCGTGGCGGTGCGCCGGCTGGAGGAGGCGCCGCCGCCGCTGCCCGACGACGTCCCCCCGGCGGTTCGTGACCTGGTCGCCACGGCCATGGCCCGGGACCCTGAGCATCGATTCCCGTCCGCCGGGGGGGGGGGGGGCCCCGCCGGGGGGGCCCCCCCCCCCCCGGCCCGGGGGGGGGGGGGGCCCCCGCGCGCGCCGGGGGGGGGGGGGGCGGGCGGCGACCCCCTCCGCCGGGGCGGGCCGCGGGGGGGGGGGGGCCCCCCCCCGGCGCCCCCCCCCGCCCCCCCGGGCGCACGGGCGGGAGGCGGCGACCCTCGCGGCGACAGGGGTGCTCGGTGCGGCCGGAAACGCCGCGCCGATGACCCGGAACCTGGCGCCCGCCGAGGGGGAGCGGGGGAGTGGCGCCCCGCCCGGGCGGGCCCCCGGCCGACGCCGCTTGATCATCGGTCTCGCGGCCGTCGCCCTGGCCACCGCCGTGGCCGCCGTCGTGCTCGCCGACCCCGCCGGGTGGAGGCCCGGCCACTCCGGCGTGCCGTCGTCGCCCGGCGTCAGCTCCCCGTCCGGACGCCCGGTAGGCGAAGACCCGGGCCGCGGCACACCCGAGGGCGTCCGCGGCGGCTCCGCCGATCCGGACGTCACCAGGTCCGCGCGGCCGACGTCCGCACCGGCACGCACCCCGTCCGCCCCGCCGAGCGGACCGGCGGCGTCGCCGTCCACCACCCGCAGCGCCCCCGAACCGTCCGACGAGCCCTCCGACGAGCCGACGACGGAGCCGACCGAGGAGCCGGAGTCGCCCTCACCGGGACCGCGGTCGACCGCCGGAGCGGCACCGGTCAGCGGAAGCTGACCAGCGCCAGCCGGCGCGCCAGCAGCTCCCGGTCGCCGACGACCCGCGCCGTGGCGGTCGCCGCCCGCGCCCCGGCGGGTCGGCGGCCGCGTCGGTCACAATCGGGCGGTGGACCTCACCGAGCTGCGGGCGCTGCTGGCGCGTCATGCCCGGCCCGACATGCGTACGTCGATCGACGGGGTGCTGATCTCGAAGGTCGACCGCCGGACCCCACCGGCCACGTCGATGTCCGGCACGGTGCTGGCGTTCATCGCCCAGGGCGCGAAGCAGATCGCCCTGGGCGACCGGATGTACGAGTACCGCGCCGGTCAGTACCTGGTGGCGTCGGTCGACCTGCCGGTCACCGGCCGGTTCACCCGGGCCAGCGCCGACGCGCCGGCGCTCGGGTTCGGGCTGGTCCTGCGTCCGGCCCTGATCGCGGAGCTGCTGTCGCAGGCGGCGCCCGGTGACCTTCCGCCGCTGGCCGGCGGCGCGCCGTCGGGGATGGTGGTCAGCGACGCCCCGGACGAGCTGGGCAACGCGGTGGTCCGGATGCTGCGGCTGCTGGACCGGCCCCGCGACGCCACGGTGCTCGCGCCCCTGATCGAACGGGAGATCCTCTGGCGGGTCCTGACCGGGGAGCAGGGTGCCGCGGTCCGGCAGCTGGGGCTGGCCGACAGCAGCCTCAGTCACGTCGCGCGGGCGGTGTCCTGGATCCGTGACCACTACGCGCAGTCGTTCCGGGTGGAGGACCTGGCCCGCCGGTCCGGGATGAGCGCGTCGGCGTTCTACCGGAACTTCCAGGCGGTGACGTCGATGAGCCCCATCCAGTTCCAGAAGCAGATCCGGTTGCTGGAGGCGCGGCTCCTGCTCGCCACCCACCCCAACGACGTCACCGGTGTGGGGGTGCGGGTCGGCTACGAGAGCCCGTCGCAGTTCAGCCGTGAGTACCGCCGCCAGTTCGGCGCCCCACCGAGCCAGGACGCGGCCCGGCTGCGCGGTGTCACCCGGGCCCCGGCGCCGGCGGTCGTCTGACCGCCGGCACTCCCACGCCCCGGGGCGCGGGACCGACCCGCGCTCCCGGGGCTCGGATCGGGCGGGCCGCCGCGTGCCCGGCGGGTCAGGCGGTGACCGGCTGCCAGCGGCGGGCCAGCCACTCGGTGCGGGAGCGGCGGGCCGCGGCCGAGAGGAGGGCCGTCGGGTGGAGGGCGTCGAAGCCGTGGAAGCCGCCGGCCCAGATGTGCAGGTCGGCGTGCCCGCCGGCCGCCCAGATGCGGCTGGCGAAGTCGACGTCCTCGTCGCGGAAGACCTCGGCCGAGCCGGCGTCGATGTAGGTGGGGGGCAGGCCGGCGAGATCGTCGGCGAGCGCCGGTGACACGTACGCGGGGACGTCGCCGTCGAGTCCGTCGAGCACGCACCGCCACCCGAACTCGTTCATCTCCCGCGTCCAGACGCCCGGCCCGCCCGCGTACTGGCGGCTGGAGGTGGTGCCGTTGCGGTGGTCGAGCATGGGGCCGATCAGCACCTGGGCCGCGATCACCGGGCCGCCCCGGTCGCGGGCCAGCAGGGCGACGCCGGCGGCGAGGCCACCGCCGGCGCTGGCACCCGCCACGACGACGCGCGCCGGGTCGACGCCCAGTTCGGCCGCGTGGTCGGTGACCCAGGTCAGGCCGGCGTAGCAGTCCTCGACCAGGGTGGTGCCGCCGACCTCGGGCGCGAGCCGGTAGTCGACCGAGACCACCACCGCGCCGAGCAGCTCCAGCCACTCCAGCGGGATGTCGATCTGGGAGTAGCGGTCGCCCATCACCATCCCGCCGCCGTGGATCCAGTAGACGCAGGGGGCAGCGGTGGCCGGGGTGTGGTTCGCGGGACGCAGGACGGACAGCGGGATCGGCGTGCCGTCCGCGGCCGGGACGGTGAGTTCGCGCCGGTCCACGGCGCGGCCGTCGAGCAGCGGGCCGACGGGCTGCACCGCGAACGGTCGGATCTGGGTGAGCATCTCGGCGTCGAGGTGGGGCGCGGCGGGCAGTTGGGTGAGCAGCGTACGCAGTTCGGGGTCGAAGTCGGGTCGTGCCAGCATCAGGGTGGTCCTTCCGGAGCGGAGGGTCGGGGAGGGGTTCTCAGAAGGCGGCTTTGCCGCCGACGGGCACCTCGTCGCCGTAGTGCGACTCGCCGGCCAGCAGCGGCTGAAGCTCGGCCACCAGCGCCTGCGCCTGCTCGGTGGCGAAGAACGCGGCGTGCGCCTCCCGGCTGGTCCAGCCCTCGGTCACGTGCACCACGTCCGGGTTGCCGGCCGAGCGGCCGACCAGGAAGACGACGCAGTCCTCGTGGGGCAGCGACGGCGCGTCGAGCAGAAGCGCGACCAGTTCGTCGCCCTTGCCCGGCCGGGCGGTCATGGTGGCGTGGAAGCCGTGGTTGACGCTCATCGGATTCTCCCATTGTGGATCGGGGATCTGTTCGGTGTGAATCCAATGGTGGCCGTACCAACAGGGGGAACGTTAGAAAGATCCTCTTCCGTGTTTGCCTGATCCTGCCTGAGTTGTGACCGGCCGCCGGGACCGCCACGTCGGTCGACCGCCCGCGCCCGGCCACGACAAAGGGAGCGGTCGGGGGATGGGGCCGGGTGCCGGTGGTGAACTAACCTCCGGGCATGCGGACCGAGCGGGGCGTGCGTCGGTCCCTGCTGGCCGCCCTCGCCCTGACGGTCACGAGCATCGTCGTCAACTACTCGACCTCCGAGGTGCCGGCCTTCCTGGCCGGCAACCTCTGGATCGCGTGGACGCTGACCGGGCTCTGCGTCAGCGGTTACCTGCTGCTGGAGTTCCGGCCGGACGCACCGCCGGGCGACCTGGAGCAGGTGAGCGCCCGCGCCCGGCGACGCTATCTGCGTACCGCACTGGAACTCGACTCGATCCCGGTGGGCCCGACGGTCGAGGTCACGACGGTCGAATACGGGGAGGGCCCGCAGCGGCGGGTCCTGGTGCCCGACCGCGACCTGTGTGTTCTGCCGGCTGAGTGGTCACTGGCCGACGCGGCGGGGAAGCGGGGGGCGAGAGCCGTCGACCTGCGGGCGGCTCTGTCCGAGGCGGACCTCGCCCGGGCCACACCCCTGCCGCACCGGTTCGTCGTGCGGGGCTCCAGCCGTGCGGCGACCGTCGTCGTCCTGCACATCATCACGGACCTCGCGTACCTCCAGGCGGTCGCCAAGCGGCCGCCGAGGCGGCGCTTCGCCGGGATCGGGCTGCTCGACCGGGGTGGAATCCTGCCGTACCTCGACACCGCCGCGCTGGCCGAGGGGCGGGTCGAGGTGGTCGGCACCGTCGGGACGCCCGGCCTGGTCGTCGCCGTCGAGTGCGCGGGCGGGCGCCCCGTGTCGCGCAGCCGTTACCTGCTCGTCGTACGCTCCGGGATCCGCTATCCCGAGGACGTGTGGCTGTCCCCGGCGACCGGTCGGCCGCTGCTGTCGGACCCGGAACCGCGACGGGCCCGGGTGGCGTTCGAGTCACCTGAGCCCAACGGCCTGGCGACGGACGTCTACGCCTGTGCCGTCGACGGCCGGCGGATGGCCAACCTGACCCGGAAGGACCGGGACAGCTACGACGGTTTCGGCGACGGCGAGTCCGCGCAGTGGGTGGACCAGCGGCACCTGCGCGTCTTCTCCCACCTGACACCCGACCGGCACACCCGGATCGTCCAGGACCCCGGTCAGGCTTCGTGACCCCGGCGAACGGCCGCGTCAGCGTCGTCACGCGCGACGACCCGCCGGTCACCGGTCACGGTTGAGGGCCACGATGGTCCCGTTGAGCGCGGTGGCGAACGCCGTCCATGCGGCGTAAGGGGCCAGCGCGAGGCCGGAGAACCGGTCGGTCCGGGCGGCGCGCCGCAGCACGACCAGGTTGGAGACGTTGAGCGCGGCGATCTCGGCCAGCGCGGCCGTGGGCCGGTGCGCCCGGAAGAACAGCGCGGTCCAGCCGGCGTTGAGCGCCAGGTTCAGCGCGTACGCGCGGGTGAAGGCAGCCCGTTCGGCGCCACCGGTGCGGTTCAGCGTTCGGGTGCCGGCCACCGCGATCAGCGCGTACAACGGGGTCCAGACCAGGGGAAACGCGGCGGGTGGCGGCTGCCAGCGGGGCTTGCGCAGTCGCCGGTACCAGCGGGAGGCCGGGTCGGTGGCCACGCTGCCGGCGGCGGCCGTGGCGGCGACGGCGGCGCCGGTGGCGATCCAGGTGGGAGCTCGCATGGAGTTGCGGTACCCGCCCGGCTTCCGGTCAACCGTGGTCGGCGACGACCGCTCCGGCGCTCAGCCGGCCTCGGCGCGGTCCACGACCCCCGGCAGCGGTGTGCCGTCGGGGAAGGCCGGGTCGAGCAGCGCGACGCCGTTCTGCGGGTGGGCGCGTTCGACCAGTCCGGAGCGGGACGCCCGCTTCTCGGCCCGGTCGACGCCCATGGCCTCGTCGCGGTGCTGTTCCAGCGCCGGGTCGCACTGCCCGTCCCGGTTGAACGACCACATCAGCATCGGGTCGCCCAGCGGCAGGGCGTCGCCCGGGCCGGTGTCGTGGCGGCCGGTGTGCCAGGTGTGCCAGGTCTTGCCGTAGCTGTTCATCAGCATCGCCATCAGCGCCCGCTCGGCCGGCTCGGGCAGCCCGGGGGCGATCAGCGAACCGCCGAGCACCTCGAAGTTGTGCGGATGCCAGTAGCGGTGTTCGGCCTCCGGCAGGGTGCCGTACAACCGCTCGGACACGATGTACTCCACACCGATGAGGTTCGCCTCGGCGGTGTTGCCGTCGAACAGCACGCACTGCAGGAAGTCGTCGTTGACCTGCCGGCAGTAGTGGTGGGCCTCCATCTGCATCGCCGGGTCCTCCCGGGCCGGGTGGAAACCGACGACGTACGCGTCGAAGCCCTTCAGCGGCGTCGACTCCTGCAGGGCCTTCGCCCCGAGGTTCAGCCCTTGGTGCCAGAGGCTGGTCGACTCCCCGGGCGGTCGGAGCGGGCTGTCGCGGCGCTGGCTCGGCACTGTCGGCTCCCGTCCTGGGCGACTCGGGCTCGGTTCCGACGCTACGCCTCCGGACCGGCCGCCGGTGCTGTTCGTGACCGCGCGGGAGCCGTCGCGGAAAGTGCGACCCCGGCGGTGTGCGACGAGATCGCCCGGGTACCCCCGCAGCCCGGGGGTATCGGCGCAGGGGGAGGGACCATGAGCGACGTGACGGGTGAGCCGCGGCACGACGGGTGGACCGGCAACATGACGGGACGATTCGCCGAGGAGGTGGGCGGTATCGTCCGCGACGAGCTGCGGGCCGCCCGCGACCACGTGATCGGTGCCGTACGCCCGGCCGGCCTGGGCGTCGCCCTGCTGGCCACCGCGGGTGGCTGCCTGGTGCTCGGCGCGGGCGCCGCCTCGACGACCGTGCTGCGGATGCTGGAGACGTTCCTGCCGCGCCGGCTGGCGACGGCCGGTCTCACCGCCGGCTACCTGGCCGGGGCCCTGGTGCTCGGCCGGCTGGGGCTGCAGCAGCTGCGTGCGGCCGGTGGCGCCTCGGCCTGGCTCGCCGACGAGGTGAGCGACATGGTGTCGACCACCGCCAACCGGGTGGTGCCGGCCGGGGCCGAGGCGGCCCGCGACGCGGTCAACCGACAGGGCTGAGCCGCAGGTCGGTGCCGGGTCGGTGGGCCGTGGCCGCCGGCTGGGTGCCCGCCTCCCCCGCCCCACGGCCCGCGCACCCGCCGGCCGAGCCGTCCCCCCGCTGGTCCTGTCGAGTTGCCCGCTGGTCCTGTCGAGCTCCCCGCTGGTCCTGTCGAGTTGCCCGCTGGTCCTGTCGAGCTGCCCCAGATTTGGGGCGCCCCAAATCTGGGGCAGCTCGACAGCGTCCGAGGGAGTCATGGCCGATCGGCTCGGCCGGACGCCGCGCATCGGCCGGTCTGCGCCGCCTGTCCGGTTCCGCCCGCCGATCGGCCGGACCGCGGCCGTCGCCGTGGCCCCACGCCGCCTGACCGGTACCCGACGCTGCTGGTCGGAGGCCTCCCGCCCGACGTAGCCTTGGCCGCCACATGCGTGAACCCATGCGTGTTCCGGCCTCCGGGGGAGAGGTGGGGGGAGCCGTGAAGCGTCACGCCGCCCACTGGGCGCGGCGAGGACTGACCGTCCTCGCCGTGATCGTGGTCGCCTTCGCCGGGGTCACCGGCGGCACCCTGCTCGCCGGGCGGGTGACCGCGGACGTGGGACCGCTGACCGTACGGTTCCAGCTCAGCCCCTCCACCGACGGCGGCAGTCAGATCTCGGTGCCGCCGCTGGGGTCGCTCTTCCTCGACACCCACTCCGGCCCCGCCCGGCTGACCGCCAGCCTCGACGCGCTCGACCAGCAGCGCGCCCAGGCACTCATCGGCGCACCCGACGGACTGGCCGCCGCGGGCGCCTCCGCCCCCGACGACATCCGGGACGCCCTGATCCGGCTGGGTCTGCGCACCGTCGCCGCGTCCGTCCTCGGCACGATGCTGCTGGCGGCGTTGACGTTCCGTTCGACTCGGCGCACGGCGTGGGCCGGGACGCTCGCGCTGGCCATCACCGGCGGCGCGCTGGGCGCCGCCGCGCTCACCGTACGACCCGGCGCGATCGCCGAGCCACGGTACGAGGGGCTGCTGGTCAACGCGCCGACGCTGATCGGTGACGCCCGCCGGATCAGCGACGACTACACGCGCTACGCCGACCAGCTGCAACGGCTCGTCGGCAACGTGGGCAAGCTCTACAGCACGATGTCCGACCTGCCCGTCTACGAGGCCAGCCCGGACACCACCCGGGTCCTGCACGTCTCGGACCTGCACCTCAACCCGGCCGCCTGGCCCGTCATCCGCACCGTGGTGGAGCAGTTCGACATCGATCTCGTCATCGACACCGGCGACATCACCGACTGGGGCAGCGAGCCGGAGACCGCGTACGTGTCGATGATCCGGCAGCTCAAGGTCCCGTACGTCTACGTCCGTGGCAACCACGACTCCGCCCGCACCGCCGCCGCCGTCGCCGGTCAACCCAACGCGGTCGTCCTCGACGACACGATCACCGACGTCGCCGGGATTTGCATCGCCGGCATCGGCGACCCCCGCTTCACCCCCGACAAACAGGAGTCCGACGCCGGACCGTGGGCGGAGGGGGCGACCAGCCCGGCGGCCGCCGGTCAACGGCTCGCCGACACCGTCCGCGCCGCCGGCAGCGCCGTCGACATCGCCCTGGTGCACGACCCGGCGTCGGCCGAGCCGCTCGCCGGAACGGTGCCGCTGGTCCTCGCCGGGCACACCCACCAACGCGACGTCCGCATGCTGCCCGCGCCCGAGGGTGAGCCCGCGACACGGCTGGCCGTGCAGGGCTCCAGCGGCGGGGCCGGGCTGCGTGGGCTGGAGCACGAGGAGCCCACCCCGCTGGCCATGTCCGTCCTGTACTTCGGCCCCGACCACCGGCTCGAGGCGTACGACGACATCCGGGTGGGCGGCACCGGGCTCGCCCAGGTGAGCCTCGACCGGCGGGTGCTGGACGCGGCTCCGCCGCCGGAGGCGGCCGGGGCGGGGGCGGGGGACGTGCCGGCGCAGCCCGTCAGCCCAGCAGGTCCTCCCCACCGGTGAGCCGCAACTGGCGGCGTACGGTCACCGGCGCGCGGACAATCCTGATCTTCGTGCCTCGGTTGGCGTCGACGATGATCGCGGCGACCATGCCCGTGACGCCGGGATCGATCTCCAGCAGACCCGACATGTCGAGCTCCAGCGTCGCCGGGCGGTTGACGCGCAGGATCTCGCCCAACGTGGCGCGCAGCGCACCGACGTCGGCGCGCCCGACCGATCCGCGCAGGACGAGGGTGACCGCTCCCGCCGACCGGATCATCGAGGTGATCGAGAGGTCGCTCATCGCGTCCTGCCGTGCCGGGCCGTCAGCCACAGGGCGTTGCACACGTCGAAGACGCCGGGCACGTCCCAGGCGAGCTGCCCGGCGGCCGCGCGGGCCTGCGGGCTGCCCACCGTGCCCGTCAGGATGACGACCCGGTTCTGCACGGTGACCGTGATCTGCTGACGTCGGGTGCTCCAGTCGTTGCAGAGCCCTTGCGCGACGAGGGCGGCGAGGCGTACGTCCTCGTCCTGCGGACCCGGATCGCCCTCCGGGCCGGAGGCGGGCTCGTCGGGGTACGGCCAGGGAAGCATCATCGGTTCTCTCCGCAGGGGGACGGGGATCGGATCGGTGGTCGGCGTACGGGACAGGGTCACTCCGGCACGGCGACCGGCGCCCCGGTCGGCACCGCGGTCAGTCCGCGAAGAGCAGTCGTGCGGCTCTCCAGGACCGGGAACAGGCCGTCGAGCCGCATCGTGTGCAGCACGGTCAGCACGAACCGGGACGGTCCCACGAGGCACAGCGTGACACCGCGCTGGCGGGCCTCCTGGTGGGCGCGGACCAGGACGCCGAGCCCGACCGAGTTGATGGTCTCCACGTCGGTGAGGTCGACCAGCACGCGCCGGCCGACCTCGATCGATTCCCGCAGCGCCCGTCGTACCGCCTCCGCGGGGTCGGTGTCGACGACGGCCGGGTCGTGGCCCAGCTCGTCGAGGTCGTCGATCCCGAACAGGTGCTGCGGGCGGCCGTCGCCGTGGGCCGCGCCCGTCGCGCCGTCCGTTGCGGCGGTGACGTCGCAGCGGGGGCAGTGGTGCGGCCCGGACGCGAACGGCGAGCCGGCCCACCCGTACTCCAGCACGAGCGTCCAGACGACCTCGGCGTCGGGCAGGACGCGGGCGGTCCCGGTGATCGTGTCGCCGCAGCCGTCACAGATCAGCGTCATGGTGTGGTCCGAGGGTACGACGGTCATCGCACCTCCTCTCGATCGTCACCGGGCTGCCGCCCCGGCCGGCGGAGCAGGAACGGCCCGGCGGTGCGGCGCCCGGGGCCGGTCGTGACGTCGGCGGGGCGCTGCCGGCCGGCGAGGACGGCGAGAACCACGGCGACCCCGGCGGAGCCGGTCTGCACGACCAGCCACAACGCGTCCGGTTCGTGGACGTCGGCGCCGGCGACGCGGACGAGGATGGAGCCGAGCAGCGCGGCGGCCACGCCGAGCGCGAGGGTCAACCAGACGGGCACGGCTGTGCGTCC
Source organism: Micromonospora sp. NPDC049366 (assembly GCF_044466625.1). NCBI lineage: Bacteria > Bacillati > Actinomycetota > Actinomycetes > Micromonosporales > Micromonosporaceae > Micromonospora > Micromonospora sp. NPDC049366. Next base: position 13,527 of record NZ_JBITMV010000033.1, on the reverse strand, counting down.
CGGTACGACGAACCGGCCGGCGCCGCCGACCGCGAGTCCGACGACGAGTGCGCTGACGAGCGCGCTGCCGGTCACTGACCCCTCCTGTCGTTGCGCCGTCCGCCGCTGCGGAGCGGGCGACGGCCCGTCCGCCCGGCACCTGACCACTCTCGGTGGTGATCTTGGAGGTGACCGCGCAGTCGTATGACAGTTGTGTGACAAATGGCGAGGACGGCCGGCGCGGTTGGGCGACACGCCGGCGACCGGGGATGATGCCGCTATGACGGCCGTACTGGTGATCGAGGACGACGCCCGGATCCGGCTGGCCATGGTGCTCGCGCTCGAGGACGAGGGTTACGACACACACGGGGTCGCCACCGCCGAGGAGGGGCTGCGGTGGCAGCGGACGACACCGGCGGACAACGTGCTGGTCGACCTGATGCTGCCGGGCATGGACGGCTTCGAGTGCATCCGGCAGCTGCGCCGCGACGACGACGTCCCCATCGTGGTGATCAGCGCCCGGGACGACACCCACGACATCGTGGCGGCGCTCGAAGCCGGCGCCGACGACTACGTGGTCAAGCCGGTGGCGATCAAGGAACTGTCGGCGCGTCTGCGGGCCCTGCGCCGTCGGGGTCGGGTCACGCAGGTGTCCGCGCAGGTGTTCGGTGATCTGGAGATCAGCCCCGAGGCCGGCGAGGTGCGTCGGGCGGGTCGACCCGTACCGGTCACCCGCACCGAGTTCCGGCTCCTCTGCGAGCTGGCCGAGCACGCCGGCAAGGTGCTGTCCCGCCAGCAGTTGCTGCAGCGCGTGTGGGGCTACGACACCGGCGACGAACGGCTCGTCGACGTGCACGTCGGCCGCGTCCGGCAGAAGATCGAGCCGGACCCCACCAACCCACGGCACCTGGTCACCCTCCGCGGTCTCGGCTACAAGTTGCAGCGATGACCCGCCTCGGCCTGCGTGCCCGGGTCACCGCCGGCTTCGCCGTCGGTGCGCTACTGCTCGCCGCGTCGATGGCGCTGTTCTCGTACGACCTCACCCGGCGTTCCCTGCTGGAGGAGCGGGAACGCACCGCGCTGCGCGCCGCCTACTTCGACGCGGCCGTCGTCCGCACCGGGCTGGAGACCGACGCGCCGGACGTGGTGGAGATCCTGCGGTCCCTGGACACCGGCAGCATCCGCCGTCCCCTGCTGCACCGCGAGGACCGGTGGTACGCCCGCACCGCGGAGACCGGCCCCGGCGCGATCCCCGTCGAGATGCGCCACCTCGTCCGCTCCGGCACACCGGCGGTCCAGCGGGTCCGCGTCAACGGGCAGCCCGTCCTGCTCGTCGGCGTGCCCCTGTCGGACACCACCAGCTACTACGAACTCACCTCACTGCGCGAGGTCGAGCAGACGTTCCAGGTGGTCGCCCTGACGCTGACCGCCGTGGCCATCATGATCGCGGGCTCGGGAGCGGCGCTCGGCTGGTACGCCACCCGCCGCAGCGTCCGCCCCCTGACCGCGGTGGCCGACGCCGCGGAGAAGATCGCCGCCGGGGACTTCAGCACCCGGCTCGACCCCACCACCGACCCGGATCTGACGCGGCTGTCCAGCTCGTTCAACCACATGGTCGACCAGCTCGTGCAGCGCATCGAGCGGGACCGGCGCTTCGCCGCCGACGTCAGCCACGAGCTGCGCTCGCCGTTGCAGACCCTCGCGGCCGCCGCGAGCGTCCTGTCCCGCCGGCGGGAGCAGCACGACGAGCGCACCGCCACCGCCGCGGGCCTGGTCGCCGACGAGATCGCCCGCTTCCAGCGCCTGGTCGACGACCTGATTCAGCTCGCCCGCACGGAACAACCCGCGCAGCGGCAACCCGTCGACGTCGCGGCCCTCGCCCGGGACGCCTGCCGTACCCGGGCACTGCCGGACAGCCTCGTCCACATCGACGCGACCACGCCGCGCACCTGGTCGGTGGACCGGCGTCGGGTGGAGCAGATCCTGCTCAACCTGCTCGACAACGCCGCCCGGTACGGCCGGGGCCCGGTCGCGGTGCGCCTGTCCACCCGCGGTGCCGACACCGGTGTCCTCGAAGTCGACGACCAGGGTCCCGGCGTGCCGGCCGCGGACCGGGAACTCATCTTCGGCCGATTCGTCCGCGGACGCGCCGCGCACGACCGCGCCGACAGCGACGGCACGGGCCTCGGCCTCGCCCTGGTCGCGCAGCACGCCGCGGCGCACGGCGGCCGGGCGGGCGTGACCGACCGCCCCGGCGGGGGCGCCCGGTTCTGGGTGGAGCTGCCCGGGAGGCGGCCGTGAGGGCCCGTCTCTGGGTGGTCGGCCTCGCGATCCTGCTGAGCGGGTGCGGCGTGCCGACCGACGACGTCCCGCGGGCCGTCGAGGTCCCACCCGGTCCCTTCCCGACGCCGGTCACCGCCGGCCCGACCGCGACCGGAGGGCGGGTCGACCAGACGCTCTGCTACGTACGCGACGACCGCATCGACCGGGTCGTGCGCCGCACGGACACGCTGCCCGGCGTCGAGGAGCACCTGCGGCAGCTGCTCGCCGGTCCCCGCGCGCAGGAGCGCGACCGGGGCGTGAGCAGCGCCCTGCCCGGCACGATCGCCGTCGCCGGCGCCCGGCTCGACGGCACCGTCGCCGAGGTCGACGTCCGGCCGGCCGGCGAGGAGACCGGCCGCAGCGACGAGGTGCTCGCGTTCGGTCAGCTCGTCTGCACCCTCACGTCCCGCGGCGACGTGACCGGGGTGTCCTTCCGTCGGGCCGGGCAGCCGCTGGACGTGCCCCGCGCCGACGGCTCCCTGACCCAGGGTCCCCTCACCACGGCCGACTACGCGCCGCTGCTGCGCCACGGCTGAAGGCTTGCGGACGACTACTACCATCGCCGGGACCGGCGCGCCGTAGACGGAGGTAGCGATGTCCACATCGGAGGTGCTCGTCGCGTTCGACGGCGACCTCGGCCACGCCGACCAGCTCGCCGGTGACCTCGCCGACTTCCTCACCCACCGGGATCCGACGCTGCCGGTGCAGCGCCGCCGCACCGACACGCGCAGCCAGGACTTCGGCGCCACGCTCGCGATCGTGCTCGGCTCCAGCGCGGTGACCACGCTGGCCGCCGGCATCGCGGCCTGGTTACGTCGCCGGCAGGACGCCCACCTCGAACTGCGGCGTACGCTCCCGGACGGCCGGGTGGTGCACGTGAAGCTGCGTGGCCAGGCCACCGCCCGCACGGAGCGGATCGTCACGGACTTCCTCAACGGCTGACCGGTGCTCGACCCACGACGTACGCTCGCCGTCATCTGCGGCGCGCAGGGCTGGCCGCACCTGACCCACTTCGAACCGGCCGCGGCCTTCCACAACTCCGCCACGGCCCTGCGCTCCTATCTCGGTGACGCCGACGGCGCCGGCCTGCCCGACGAGAACGTGCTGTGGCTCTTCGACGAGCCGAACGCCGTCGCCCACTACGAGCGGATCGCCGCTTTCCTCACCGCGCGACTGGCCGCCCTCGACGCGCCGCAGGGCGCCGACACGCTGGTGCTCTTCGCGTACGTCGGGCACGGCACCTTCTTCGGCCCGGCGAAGGAGTACTGCCTCCTCGTCACCGACACGCGCGCCCCCATCGAGGCCGACACCAGCCTGCGGCTGTCGACGCTCGCCGGGCTGCTGCGCGCCTGCGCGCCCCGCAGTTCGCGGCTGCTCCTGCTCGACTGCTGCTTCGCCGGGGTGGCGGCGACGTACTTCTACCAGAGCGGCGGCCCGCAGGAGATCGCGTCGGCGAAGGCCGCCGAGATCGTCCGCGCGACGCCGGGGGACCGGGGCGTGGCGATGCTCTGCGCCGCCAGCGCCGTGGACGGCGCCCGCCTGGCCGACCCCTCGACCCTCACGCTGTTCCACCGCGAACTGCTCGCCGTGCTCGCCGCCGGTGATCCGGACACCGTCGGCGCGCTCAGCCCGCGCCGGGTCTGCGACCTCGTCTACGCCGCGCTGCTCGCCTCCGGTGAGGAGCACCCGCCCCGTCCCGAGGTCCACGTCCCCGACCAGAGCGGCGGCGACCTGGGCAACGCCGGGATCTTTCCGAACCGGGCCGCACCCCGGGCCGCCGACGATCGCGGCCCGGACGGCGGCGGTCGCGCCGACGGCGGTGCGGACGGCGGTGGACCTGCCGACGGCGGCGCCGGTGGCGGCACCGACCGGACGCCCCGCTCCGACCCGTTGGCGGGGGAGGCGTTCCTCGACCGGGTGACGATGCTGCTCCGCATGCGGCAGGGCACCAGGCTCCACGTCGTCCCGGACATTCCGCTCCGCCTCTCGGACATCGTCCGCGGACACCACTCGATGGCCGACGACGAACGGCTCCTCGCCGTCCTGGACCTGTCCTACTTCCAGCGCGGAAAATCGAGCGCCGCCTTTACCGACCGGGGTTTCCGCTATCGGGCCGCCGCGCGCCACCACTCCCACGCGCTCAACCTTCCCTACGACGTGTTCCCGCGCTGCACCTTCGAGCCGGGTTTCGTGGAGCGGGGCACCCCGAGCGGCCACCGGTGGAAGGAGGACGCGGTCACCGTGACTACCCCCACCCGGACGACCGTGCTCGACTTCCCCAACATGCCGAGGGGGACGGTGCCGGCCATGCAGGAGCTCCTGCAGGACATCGCCGACCTCGTCGCGGAGCGCCAGGGCGCCACCGGCGACCAGCGGTAGGGCCACGGGCCGGTGACGGCCGGACGCACCGCCGACCGTGCTCAGCCGCGCAGGTCGCGTCGCCGGTAGCCGGCCACCCCGAGCAGGGCGAGCGCGCCGGCCGTGGCCAGCATGACCGCCGCCGCAGGCAGGTCCGGGGGCAGGCCCGGGACGGGCGCGAGGTGTGCGAACGGAGAGAGACGACCGACCCAGGGTGGCGCGCCGGTGCTGTCGGCGAGGACGTGCAGGAGGAACCCGCCGACCGCCGGCAGGGCTCCCACGGCCGTGACGGCGCCGGGCGCCCAGCCCAGCGCGAGCACCGCCGCGCCCAGACAGAGCAGCACGATCGGCAGCACGTTGACGGTGCCGGCGATCGCCGCGCCCAGCGCCAGCGGCGCGTCGACGACGACGCAGCCCACCCAGGTCAGCAGGCCCGCCCCGACGGCGAGCAGGAGCGCGCCCGCGCCGGTGACGGCGACCTCCGCCATCAGCAGCCGAACCCGGGTGACCGGCTGGGCGTAGAGCAGCGTCAGGCGACGACCGGTCTCGTCCGCGGCGACGGCCGCGACGCGGACGGCGACGAAGACGCCGACCGGGATCGCGAGCAGCGCGAACAGCGCCGCCACGTAACCCTCGACCGACCCGAGGCCGGCGAACCCGGCCTCGGCGGCGAGGTCGGCGAACCGTGGGTTGGCGGCGAGGAACTCGGTCATCGACACGGCGAGCAGACCGATCAGCAGGTAGTAGGAGCCGACGCCGGCCGCCCAGCCGAGGAGGGGGCGCGTCAGCCGTCGGGCGGCGAAACCCGGCACCGACCCCAGCAGCCACCGGCGGGGCGCGCGCACCGACGGGGCGGCCAGCCACCCGCCGCGCACGTCCCGGTGTCCGGCGGCCACCAGGGCGGCGACGACCAGCGCGGCGGTGGTGGCCGCGAGCACCACCAGCGGCAGGACACGATCGGACGCGTACGGTCGGGCCAGCGCGGCCAGCCCGAACGGGGACAGCCACCGGAGCCAGCCCAGCGCGTCCACCCCGTCACCGACCATCCGGACGAGCAGGCCCGTGCCGAGCAGCGCGACCGCCGCGCCGGTGGCCGCCCCGCGGGTGGGGAACACCTGGGCGGCGAGGGTGCCGGCGGCGGCGAAGTGGAGCCCGACCAGGGCCAGGCACGCGCCGTGCAGCACGGCACCTGCGACGGCGGTGCCGGCGGCGACGAGCGCGACCACGGTCACGAGGCCGACCGTGAGGAGCGTGCCGGCCAGCACGGCCAGGTGCCGGGCCACGATCCCGGCGACCGGCACCCGCCCGGCGGCCAACAGCTCCCACCGGCCGGCGTCCTCCTCGCCGCGGGTGATCCGGGTGGCGGTGAGCAGCCCCCACACCCCCAGCAGCACGGCGAGCACCGTGCCGGTCCGCCACACCGTGAACCCGCCGGGGTCGTCCAGGGCGATCGGCTCACCGAACAGGGTGCGGATGGCGGGGTTCTCGGCCAGGGCGGCGAGCGCGGCGGCATCGAGCGCGTCGCCGACGGTGCTCGCGTAGGTGGCGGCGACCATCGCGGACATTCCGGCGACGACACCGGCGACGATCAGGCTGCCCCGCCGGACCTGGCGCCACGCCAACCCGGTCACCGCGTGCCCGCCGGCACGTCCGCTGAGCCGGACGGCCCCCGGCGCGGGAGCGTCGACGGCGGTCACCGGGACTCCCGGGTGTAGTAGTCGAGGAAGATCTCCTCCAACGTCGGCTCGGTGATCCGTACCGCCTGGACCTGGGCGTCGGCGAGGGCGCGCAGCGCCGGTGCCGGCGGGCCGGTCAGGGTGAACCGCAGCTGCCCGGGCCCGACCTGTTCCACGGCGTCGACGCCGGCCACCGCACGCAGGTCCGGTGGCGTGCCGGTGAAGCCGACGTCGACCTGGCTGCGGTGCAGCCGGCGCAGCTGCGCGACCGGGGCGACCTCGACCAGGTGGCCGGCGCGCAGGATCGCCACCTGGTCGCACACCGCCTCGACCTCCGCCAGCTGATGGGAACTGAGGAAGACCGTCTGACCGCGGTCGCGGGCCTGGGCGACCGCGGCCTGGAACTCCCGTTCCATCAGCGGATCCAGTCCGCTGGTCGGTTCGTCGAGCACGAGCAGGGGAGCGCGGGTCGCGAACGCGGCGATCAGGGCCACCTTCTGCCGGTTGCCGGTGGAGTACGCCCGTCCCGGCACCGACAGGTCCACGGCGAACCGCTCCACCAACTCGTCCCGGTAGGCCCGGTCGACGCCCGGCCCGACCCGCCCCAGCAGCTCCAGGATCTCCGCGCCGGTCAGGGCGGGCCAGAGCGCGACGTCGGCGGGCACGTAGGCGAGCGACCGGTGCGCCACCGCCACGTCCGCGGCGTCGGTGTCGAAGATCCAGGCTCGGCCGGCGGTCGGGCGGGCCAGACCGAGCAGCAGCCGGATGGTGGTGGACTTGCCGGCGCCGTTCGGGCCGAGGAAACCGAAGACCTGCCCGGCCGGCACGGTCAGGTCCAGCCCGTCCAGCGCGTGGACGGAGCCGTAGCGTTTGGTGAGAGCGACGGTGCGGATGGCGGCGACAGCCATGGGAGGCCCTCCTGATCGACGACGGACACGACCGCCGACCAGACTTCCCGGCACACCGGTGACGAGCGTACGCGTCGGACCACGCGGGCGGAAGGTGCGCCGGTGGGCTCAACCGCGGGTCGTCTGGTCCTCGTAGACGTCCGGCACGCCGTCGGCGTCGGTGTCCCGCTCCTCGATGGTGCAGATGCCCTGGTAGTGGCGGTTGCGCGCGCGCAGGACCACGGCCGCCAGCACCGCCGCCAGCAGCGACCCGAGCAGGACCCCGATCTTGGTGTGGTCGTCGCGTTCCGTGCCGGCGCCGAACGCGAGCTCGCCGATCAGCAGGGACACGGTGAAGCCCATGCCGGCCAGCAGCGCCAACCCGAGCACGTCCCACCAGGCGAGGCCCGAGGCCAGGCGGGCCCGGGTGAATCGCTGCACCAGCCAGGTCGCGCCGAAGACCCCGACGGCCTTGCCCACGACCAGCCCGACGATCACCCCGAGCGCCACGGAGTCGGTCAGCGAGGCGCCGAGCCCGCCCGCCCCGGCGATTGAGACACCGGCGGCGAAGAACGCGAACACGGGCACCGCGACGCCGGCCGACAGGGGGCGGAACCGGTGCTCGAAGTGCTCGGCCAGCCCCGGCCCCGGCCCGGGCGTGCGACGCAGCACCGGCACGGTGAAGGCGAGGGCCACCCCGGCGACCGTGGCGTGCACCCCGGAGGCGTGCACGAGCGCCCAGGTCACCGCGGCCAGCGGCAGCAACACCCACCAGGACCGCACCCGGCGCTGCACCAGCACGCCGAAGATCGCCAGCGGGACCAGCGCCCCGAGCAGCGGGAGGAAGTGCAGCGAGCTGGTGTAGAAGATGGCGATGATCACGATCGCGAGCAGGTCGTCGACGACCGCGAGCGTCAGCAGGAAGGTCCGCATCGCCGCCGGCAGGTGAGTGTTGATCACCCCCAGCACGGCGAGGGCGAACGCGATGTCGGTCGCCGTCGGGATCGCCCAACCGGTCAGGGCGTCGCCTCCGGCTCCCGCGTTGAACGCCACGTAGATCAGGGCCGGCACCGTCATGCCGCCGAGCGCGGCGGCCACCGGCAGGACCGCCCGGCGGGGCTGACGCAGGTCACCGGCGACGAACTCCCGCTTGAGCTCCAGCCCGGCCACGAAGAAGAAGATCGCCAGCAGGCCGTCGGCCGCCCACGCCGCCAGGGACAGGTCCAGGTGCAGGGCGGCGGGTCCGATCTCGGCGTCGCTCAGCGCCCGGTACGAGTCGGACCACGGCGAGTTGGCCCAGGCGAGCGCGAGCACCGCCGCGGCCAGGAGCAGGAGCCCTCCGACCGTCTCCGTGCGCAGGATGTCCCCGACGCGTCGAACTTCCGGCCAACTACCCCGGGAGAAGAGGTGCGGCGTGCGGCTGCCGGGCGGGGTGGCCATCAGGGTGCCTCCAACGGGGTCGACGAGGGGACCGCCGACCAGACTTCCCGGCACACCTGACCCAACACTATCCGATGCGCGATCATGACGCGCCGTGGGAGGGCGGGCCACCGTGGCGCGCGTCCGGCCCGGCCCGGCTGACGCCGGGCCGGGCCGGGCCGCGACCCGTTGAGGCTCAGTTCGACCAGTTGGCGAACGCCCCGACCTCGTAGGAGCCGCCGCGCTGGTGCACGATCACCGCGAGCCGGTTGGCCGCGTTGATCAGGGCGACCAGGGCGACCAGCGCCGCGATCTGATCGTCGTCGTAGTGCTTGCGCACCTGCGCCCAGGTCTCGTCGGACACGCCCTGGTGGGCGTCGGCGAGCCGGGTGCCCTCCTCGGCGAGCGCCAGCGCGGCCCGCTCCGCCTCGGTGAACACGGTCGACTCGCGCCAGGCGGCGACCAGGTGCAGCCGCACCGAGGTCTCGCCGGCGGCCAGGGCCTCCTTGGTGTGCATGTCGATGCACCAGCCGCAGCCGTTGATCTGGCTCGCGCGCAGGGACACCAGCTCCTGCGTCGACGCCGGCAGCGGCGACTGGTGGATCACCAGGCCGGCGTTGGCGAAGCGCTTGGCGAACTTGACGGCGATCTCGTTGGCGAACATGTTGAACCGGGTGTCCATCGTTGCGTCCTCACTGCTCGTGTGCACTGGACGACCATGGGATGCCGGTCACCCGTTCGCCGTGACAGCACGGCCACGTGACGCGCGACACGTCGACGGTCGCCGGGCGGGTGTCACAGCGGGCCGCCGGTCGGCATCTGATGAGTGACCCGGTTCGGAGCGAAGAGGAGCCCACCATGCCCGGCACGGCGCAGACCCGACCCGACGACCGGAGCCCCGGCAGCGGCGAGCGCCCGGACGCCGCCACGGAGGTGTTCCTCGCCCACCGCAACCTGCTCTTCACCGTCGCGTACGAGATGCTCGGCTCGGCCGCCGACGCGGAGGACGTTCTGCAGGAGACCTGGCTGCGATGGGTGGGCGTCGACCCGGACCCGGTCCGGGACCCGCGGGCTTACCTCGTCCGGATCACCACCCGGCAGGCCCTGATCCGGCTGCGTACGCTGCGCCGGCGCCGGGAGGCGTACGTCGGTTCCTGGCTGCCCGAGCCGCTGCTGACCGCACCCGACGTGGCCGAGGACGTCGAGTTGGCCGACAACGTCTCGATGGCGATGCTGCTGGTGCTGGAGACGCTCGCGCCGACGGAGCGGGCGGTGTTCGTGCTGCGCGAGGTGTTCGACCTCGGGTACGACGAGATCGCCGAAGCGGTCGACAAGAGCCCGACCGCGGTCCGGCAGATCGCCCACCGGGCACGGGCGCACGTCGCGGCGCGCCGGCCACGCCGGGTCGTCTCGGCCACCGACACCCGGCACGCGCTCGACGCGTTCCAGCGGGCCGTGGAGACCGGCGATCTGCAAAGCCTGCTCGACATCCTCGCCCCGGACGTCGTCCTGCTCGGTGACGGCGGCGGGATCAAACAGGCCGTGCTGCGCCCCGTGGTGGGGGCCGAGAAGGTCGTCCGCCTGCTGACGGCCGGGCTGGGGCGGGTCGCCGGCACCGTCGCGCTCACCTCGGCGCAGGTCAACGGCTACCCGGCGCTGCTCTTCCGGATGAACGGCGAGCTCGACACCGTCATGGCCGTCCGCATCGACGACGGACTCGTCACCGGGCTCTACGCCGTGCGTAACCCGGAGAAGCTGTCGCACATGGCGGGGGAGAACATGCTGCGTCGGTGAGAGCGGCCGCGGTGACGTGACGTCGGCGGGGCGGGTGGGTCAGTTCCAGGGCTCGGCGTCGGGATCCTCGCCCAGCAGCCGGGCGCTCTGCTCGCACAGGTCCGCACCGAACAGTTGGTTGCCCCGGCTGTCGGTGCCCCACGTCTCGTCGGCGCGGGCGGCGACGGCCCGCCAGCTGTAGCCGTCGGCACGCCACCGCCGGACCTGCTGGGCGATCTCGGTGGTCAGGATCAGCCCCCACACGTCGCGCACGCCTCGAATCTACGGCGACCGACCCGGCCCGGCGCGGGCGGCATGTCGACGAGGCCGGATCGCGACGCGCGGCGGCGTACTGTGATCGTCCCGCTGCTTTCGGTAGAGTACGGGCCCTGATCGTCGGAGGGTGCCGGGATGACTCGACGGTGCGGGCGGTGGAGACCGGCGGCGCTGCGTCTCGGGCTCCTGCTCGCCGCCACCGCGGTCGCGTGGGCCACCCACGAGGCCGTGACCGCGCCGGCGGCGCACGCCGCCGACCGTCCGGACCGCACGGTGGTCGGCGCCACGATCGACGTGCTCACCGGCGTTCTCCGCCCCGTCCTCACGGTGGTGACGCCGCCGGTGCCGCGCCCCGCCGACGACACCGCCGCGGCGACGCCGCCGGCCGCCCCCGACGCCGGCCGGCCGGCACCGCAGGCACCGGCAACGCCGGGCAAGCCGCCGGCGGCTCAGCCGGCCCAGCCGGGCGAGCCGACCCAGCCGAATCAGCCGGGCAAGCCGGCACCGACGGTCCAGCCGGGTCCGGCGTCCTTCACGGCCCGCACGGGTGCGGCGACGGCCCGGCACGGCGCGGCGACGCACCGACCCGCCACGGACCGGGCGGTTCCGCCGTCGGCACGCCCGCACCGGGCCCCCGAACACGTCGTGGACCGGTCCCCTCACCACGGTGCGGCGGGGCCGGCGCTGGCTCTCCTGACCCCGGTGACGGAGGCCCTGCGGCCCGTCACCGAGCCGGTGAGCGCGACGGTGCTCGCCCCACTGGCCGACCTCGTCGGCCCGGTCCTCCAGCCGCTGGCCCCGGTACTCATGCCCGTCGGCGCCGCGCTGCGACCCGTCCTCGCGCCGCTGGCCCCGGTCGTGGAACCCCTCGCACCGGTGACCGACCTGCTGATCCCACCCGCCGAACCCCAACCCGCCCCGCCCCCCGCGGCCAGCCCGACCGACCCCGTCGACCCGTGGGTGCCCGAGGCCCGGCCGCCGTCCCCGGGCGTGACGGTCCCACCGCCACCTCCCTCCGCAGCTGCCGATCCGGCTGGGCGCCTCGGCCCGGTCGCCGGCAGCGGCACCACGTGGGTCGCCCACCGGGCGGTGGCGGCCGCGACACCGTCGGCTTCTGCGGCGGCGCGCCCGCACGGCGCCGACGCGCACGACCCGGGCCGGCAGCACGCCGACCACGCCCCGGTCGCCCCGGCGGCCGGCGCCAGCGGCGCGGGGTCGCCGCACGGCGCCGGCGGCGGCCACACCGTCGACGCGGAGGCCGCCCGGGTGTGCTGGACACCGCCCGTCCCGCTGTCGCTGACGCGTACGGCCGCCGGTGGCGACGCCTTCTGCTCTCGCTCGCCCCGCCCGGGCACCCGACCGGCCTGACCGGTCCCACCCTCGCCCGTCGCGAGCCCCGCCCCGCGTCATACCTGTCAGCCTGACGGCCCCTGGTGGCCCCCGCGTCGGCCCGCCGTGCCCGAGTCACGGCCCGCCGGCCGCCTCACCGATCGCCCGCTCACCACGGTGACCTGGAGTTACCCATGAATGTGAAGTCATCTGTCGTTCGTGGACGATGGTGCGACCTCGACCGGATCGTCGACCTCGTCACCGAGGCCCTCGTCCCCGGTAGGCTCGCCGCCTGGCTCGTGCCGGACGCGCGACACCGGTCCGCGGTCATCGCCGCCGCGGCCCGCATGTGGATCGAGCACGCGCTGCTCTTCGGCGACGTGTTCCTGCTTCCCGACGGCACCGCGGCGACGGCCTGGTTCCACCGTTACCGACCGCTGCCGCCCCCGGCCCACTACGCCGACCGCGTCGCCGCGATGTGCGGCGTCGACCAGGATCGGTTCCTGCACCTCGACCGGGCTCTCGCCGCGGGTAGGCCGGCCGAGGCGCACAACCACCTCGCCCTGCTGGCCGTGCCAGGGCGCCACCGGACCCGACGTGCCGCCGCGGTCGTCGCGGGCGCCCAACGGTGCATGGACACCCTCGGCCTGCCCACGTACGCGGACGTCTTCACCGACGGCGACCTGGCCCTGTTAGCCCGACAGGGCTACACCCACCGGCGCATCCTCCCCGTCGGCGGCCGGGTCACCGCCCACGCGATGTGGCGGCCCGCGCCGACCGGCCGACCGCACCGTCCCGCCCGTGAGGCGGTGCGCCACGCCTGGGCTCCGCCGCTCGACAACCAACCGATCCCGACCGGGCGGTGAGGCGCCGTGCGGGGCCCGATGGTCCGGGCCCCGCACCGTCATCCCGGGCCCTTCTTCGTGCGGTCGCCTGTCGGCGGGGCTGCTCGGCGCGTTCGACCTCTTCCTAGAGGTCGAAGTGGTCAGGCGTTGCTGCTCTCGGGATGGCTGGCGTCGCCGGCGTCCCGGTTCGCGTACGGCCGCGTCGCTGGGCGGGCTGATGGATGTGAAGCGGTGACTTGCTGGAGTCCGCCGCAGTTCCGTCATTCGAGACACCAATCCCACGTGCAGTGCCGTGACCTCATCCTTCAGGCTGGAGACCTCTTCGGCGAGCCCGGATGGGCTGGGCGTGAAGACCGGTGGGGGACGACGTCCGTTGTACGGCGGGGGACATATTAAACCGGCCAGGGCGTGCCCATCAGTACAAAGGCGTCGGTGGGGCGGGCGCCGCTGACGACTTGAGACATAACGCCGTGCCACAGGTTTCGGCTGGCACATAATTTATGCGCAGTAGTCGCAGTGGCTCGACGGAACGTGTCAAGGGAATGAGGCCAACGGGAGTTAAGCGGCTTGGAGTTTGGGCTGGGTTTCCTGGTCGGGCTGGTTGATCCAGACCTGGTCGGGCAGGTCGAGGATTTTGGGCAGTGGCCGGCTGGTGCCGAATCG
>NZ_JBITMV010000032.1:0-31308 GCF_044466625.1 Micromonospora sp. NPDC049366 | reverse complement strand
CCCGGAGATCACCTGGCCACCAGCATGGAATTTTGCTGTCCGCCAACGAGGAGAACCCAAGGCCATCGGACAGGACTTCGTCCTGACCCTTGACAGTATCCAGGCTCCCCAGCCGGGACGCTTACATTGAGAGAAGCATCAGACGACGGTGACGATGCAAGATCGAGGCGGGAAGGCGATCCTGATGCCTACGACGAACTTGCACCGCCCCCCACGCGCCGACCTGGTGGGGATCCGGGCGCCCGCCGCGAAAGTGAAGGAAAACCGGGTAGTGGATCTTTAGAGCACCAGGTCAGGAAGTCTGCTCCCCGCGCACGCGGGGGGTGATCCGGCGCTCGCGGGCGACCCACTGACCCAGCAACACTGCTCCCCGCGCACGCGGGGGTGATCCGGTGAGCGGGTTGCCGCCGGGCAGCAGCGGGAACAATCGGTCGTAGGAGCGCAGGTCCAAGGAGCCGCGCTGCACCAGCGTCTTACGCGGAAGGGCGGTGCCGACAGCCCGCGCGGTGGCTGCGGCGACGGCGCGGTGAAGAAGACCCACACGTGGGCGCCGCAGGCCGCCGTCGGACGGGCGGGCCGGGGCGCGGCGCGGCCGGTCTATGCCACCGGTTCGAGGACGACGACGGGGAAGGGGCGGTCGGTGTTCGTCTCGTACTCCAGCATGTCGGGCCAGAAGGCGACGAAGGCCGCGTATAGCCGGTCGCGCTCGGCGCCCGAGCGCAGCACGGTCGGCTTGACCTTCAGTGTGCGCTCGCCCACCTCGATGGTCGTCTCCGGCATGGACTCAAGGTTGGCGACCCACAGCGGTTCGTTCGTCGCGCCGCCGTTGGAACCGGCCAAGACGTAGTTGTCGCCGTTCTGCATGCACAGCAGGGGCTGCACGCGCTCCTGTCCGGTGCGGCGGCCCACGTGGTGGACGAGTGCCAAGGTGGTGTTTTTGAAGTGCCCGCCCATCGCCTCGGTCACGACGCCGCGGTTCGCGCGGAACTCCGCGATCACCGCGTCATTGCCTTCGCTCATGTCGTTCGCTGCCTTCCTGGTCTGCCGACGATGAGACCGATCGGCCCTCTTGAACACCATTCAACGCCTCGTGATCGGTGTTCATCTCCTTATCAATATACATCCGGGGCCGGTACCCTCCACGCTAGACGAGGGAGAGGGATGAAGATCAACGCCGCCGTGATCTCGGAGACGGCGCTGGAGCTGCTAGACGAGACCGGTCTCGACGGTCTGAGCATGCGTCTGGTCGCCGCGCGGCTCGGTGTCCGCCCCGGGGCGCTGTACTGGCACGTTAAGAACAAGCAGGAGCTGCTGGAGAGCATGGCGGCGGCGATCTTCGTCGACGCCGCCGAGGGACTGGAGGCACCGCGGGCCGGGGTGAGCTGGCAGGACTGGCTCGCCGACTGGGTGCGCCGGATGCGCCGGGCCATGCTGCGCCACCCGGACGGCGCCAGGATCTTCGCCGCCTGCAGCGTGAAGGAACCGGCCCTCTTCCGGGCCACCGAACTGACCCTGCGTACCCTGCAGGACGCGGGATTCGCCGTCCGGCCGGCGGCGCGCAGTGTCGCCGCCCTGCTGCACTACACCATCGGCTTCACGATGGAGGAGCAGTCGCACTCGGCGGTGGGCGCCGCGGAGCCGGGGGCACACGCGATGATCGACCATGTGCGATTCCCGCTGACCGCGCAGGCGTACGCCCGCGACGACCTCTTCGACCCGGACACGGACGACTGCTTCGAGTACGGGCTCGCCACCATCATCGGCGGCATGCAGGCCATGGAGACACCCGGCGAAACGGCCGCCACCGCGTAGCGAACGGGCCCCCTACTCCGCGCGCCTCAGAGCTCCGTCGCCCACACCTTGGCCATTTTGGCGCGGACCCCCGCGAGGGCGCGCGCGTGGCAGCGTCGTCGCTGCTCGCTCCGCCGATGACGCGGATGGCATGGCCCCGAGTCCGCTCAACAAGGCTTTATCCGTGGCCGTTCCTGGGTCGCCAGGACCGGTGCGGGCCGCGTGGGCGAAGCGGAGGCCGCTACTCGGCCCAGTTGGCTTTGCGGCCCTCGAACTCCGGGTGGATCACGTCCACGCTGGTGGTGTAGGAGACAGCCATCGCGGGATCCGGTTTGATGTTATGCGGCGATCGGGGCGGGGCCGGTCTGGTCGGTGTCGTGTTGGTCTGTCTTGGTGGTGACGACGCGGCCTTTGGCGAGTAATGAGCCACTTTCATCGTGACGGTGCAGGTTACGGGCAGTGCGGGAGGCTGGTGTCGACATAGGACGAGGCTCCCGGTGAGACAGCAATCGACCAAGATCAGATGCCCCAACCGGGAGCCTCGCTGCGCTGTCTTACCCTGCCGCGATTCCGTTGTCCACCCGCAGCCTGAACCACCTCGCCGGTCTCAT
Organism: Micromonospora sp. NPDC049366; assembly: GCF_044466625.1. Classification (NCBI taxonomy): domain Bacteria; kingdom Bacillati; phylum Actinomycetota; class Actinomycetes; order Micromonosporales; family Micromonosporaceae; genus Micromonospora; species Micromonospora sp. NPDC049366. The sequence continues at coordinate 28,906 of NZ_JBITMV010000032.1, read as the reverse complement.
CCGAGCCCGCCGTGACCAGCGGCGATCCCGATGGCGGCGCCTCGACCCCGGCCGGCAAGCCCTGCTTGCCCTGGCCCACCTGCGTAACGGTGACACCCTCACCCGCCTGGCCGCCGGATTCGAGATCGGTGTAGGACGGCCTGGCGCTACGTCCGAAAGGCCATCGACCTGCTCGCCGTCACCGCCAGTCAAGCAGTCATAGAACCCTCATCGGAACCTGCCCAGCTCCCCGACGCATCAGCCAAACCACCGTCATGCACGCTGATCACCAGAACAGCCCTCGGCAATTGATGCTCTTGCCTAGACAAGAAGATCATCGACCAGGGGTGTTTCCGTGATCCGTCAGGGTCCTCAGAGGACCTGCGGGGCTTGAAAATCAAGTTAGAGCATCGCGATGGCTGTAGCTGACCGTCACCGGAAGTTCGGGCGGTCGAGCCTGGCGACAAATGCCGCCGGACGGTGGCTGCCACTCCAGGCGGCAGCCACCGTTCGCACCAGTCACCTTCTCAGGATTCAGCGCCTGGATGCGGCACGCCTTCGCAGCCGCCCCGTCATGCCGGCGGCAAGGCCGAACACGGCCGAGAGCAGTGCGACCTGCCACCACAGCGGCGCTGGGTCGGTGCCCGTGTACGAGATCGTCGTCCACGGCCCGGGCCTACCCGGCGTCCCCGCCTGAGCCGGATGGTTTGGGTGTCCCGGCTGACCCGGGTGTCCCGGCTGGACCGCGCTCGGCCGGTGGTCGTCCGCCGTACGGTAGAAGGCCACCGTGTAGCTGCGGCTGAGCTGGCCGTTCGCCGAGGTCACCGTCAGCACACGCGTGCCGTCCTTGGCGGTCGACGCCGACACCTTCGCACCGTGCTCGGTCGGCCGCGCGACGACGGCGGGCAGACGCCGGTTCTTGGGCCAGTCGACCATGTACGTCTGGGTACGGGCGTCGAACCCGTCGACCGCCACCCCGTCGACCGTCAGCGACGCGGCGGTCGCCACGCTCGCCTTCGTGTCGTCGGGGTAGTTCGTGACGGTGACCGTGCCATCGTCGTTCACCTCGACCCGCGCGGTCATCGCCCGCGCGAGGTTGATGCGCTGCCAGCTGGGGTCGCCCGCGGCGGTCAGGTCAAGCGGGTAGCCGGAGTCGAGCGCCGTCTGCTCCAGGATCTGCACCCGCTGCGCGTTCGTCAGGTGGGGAAACGCGGTCGTCAGCAGCGCGCCGGCCTCGTCCGGGATGTTCGCCGGTACGCCCGACTGGGCCACGTGCGGGAACCCGTACGACAGCCGCTCGGTGTACAGCGACGCGGCGTGATCGGCGTCGAGTCCCCGGTACGGCTCCCCGGCGCAGGTGAGCAGGGAGTCGAAGCCCTCCTCGCGGCACTCGTCGAGCAGCACGGACTCGATCTCGTCGTGCGTCTGCATCAGCAGGTCCTCGAAGGCGGGATCCGCCCAGCGGTGCGCGACCGTGGCCTGCCCGGTCATCCGGGAGCCCATCACGTCGAGCGGGTAGTGGAACCCGAGCACGATCCGGTTGTCACCGTACTCCGAGGTCCGCGCGAGGATCTGCGGCGCGAGCTCCGGTAGCAGCGTGGCGAGGAAGGTGCCGGCCGTGTAGCCGCCGTAGGCGTGGCCGCTCGGGAACGACCCGTCGCCGGCGAGCCCACCGTACGAGCCGTTGCTCGAGTCGCGGACCAGGCCGCCCTCGCCGACGAGCCCCATCCGCACGAACGGGCGCTTGTAGGCGTAGGTGTTCTTCGCCGTGCCGGTGCCGTCGAGCCCCGACGTGATCCGGCCGAACAGCGCGTTGGTCTTCGGCAGCTTGCCCTCGCTGCGCGCCTGCAGGTACAGGTCGCCCAGGCGCGAGCCGAGCCCGTCCGCCATCGTCGTGTCCGCGCCGTGATCCGCGTCGTTCTCGGCTCGCTTGACCTGATCGCTGGCGGCCGCGCGGTTGATCTCCAGTGCCTTGGTGTCGTTGTACGCCGACACCGTGTCGAGGGCCGCGATCTTCTCGTTCGCGCCGCGCACGTCGGTGCCGAGCTGCGTGAAGCCGCGCAGCAGGTGGACGAAGTACGGGCTGCCGTCCGGCGTGGTCGGCCACGAGTCCGAGTCGTAGCGCGCCGAGAGCACCTCCGACGGGAACGGTCCGGTCGCCACCGCCGTGGACGCACCACCCGACATCTGCGCCGCCGAAGCCACGGAAGCGGCCATGGCCGAGGTGCCCACGGCGTTGATCGCGTCCACCCGCGCCGTGTGGGAGCCGCCGCCCGCGCCGGGGAACACGACCGCGCGGGCGCTGCCCGCGACGATCTGCGTGCGCTTCTGGTCGAGGGTCACGCGGTAGGCCAGGATCCGGGAGCCACCGTCACCGCTCGGCGTCCACGACACGCGAACGTCCTTGCCCAGGGCCCTGACCGCGGCCACCTCCGGTGCGGGCGGTGCGCTCGCCCCGACGATGACGGGCTCGGTGAGCGGCGACCAGGCGGATGCCCCGACCGTGTTCACGGCGCGGACCCGGGCACGTGCGGCGGTGCCCTGCTTGAGCCAGGTGAAGACCGCCGACTTCTGCCCGGCGTCGTCGATGGCGAGCTCGTGCCCGTCCTCGAGCGCGACGACGAAGCCCGTCACGGGTGAACCGCCGTCGTCCTCAGGAGCCGACCAGCGGACCGTGACGCTGCTCGCGTCGCTCTGGGTGGAGACGGCCGCCGGGACCGCCGGGACCTCGTTCGGCTTGACCGTCAGGCCGGAGAGCGCCTTCGCCAGCGTCGCGTCCGCGTTGCTCAACGCCGCATCGCTGGCCGCCGCGTCCGCGAGCGTGGCCCTGGCTGCGGTGAGCGCACTGGTCAACGCCGCCCACGATGCGTCGGTGTACCGGCGCTGCTCGACCGACTCGGCCCGTGCGACGGTGTTCTCCAGCGACAGCCGGGCCCGCGGGACCAGCTGGCCGAACGCGAGCCGCAGCGCCCGTGCCTGGGCGTCGACCTCGGACTGCGTCGCGGTCTCGGACCCGGCGACCGCGCGGGCCTTGTCGAGTTCACGCTCGAACACCCCGAAGTCGATGCTCCCGTAGCGATCCTTGTCGCCGACGTAGGCGGCCGCCTCGCTGATCGCGGCGGTGAGACCCGACTTGTCCACGGGGCGATCGCCGCCCGGCGGTTCCTCGCTGACCGGAGCCGTCGCGAACGTCAGGTTGTCGATGTTCGCCACGTACGGGTGGTTGCCGTCGGGGGTGGTCCGCAGCCGCAGGAAGACGCGGTGCGATCCGGTCAGGCCGGCGGGCAGCGCGACCGTCGTGGTCGCGGCGTTCTGCCACGTCGAGCCGGTCACCGGCAGCGGGACCGTGACGTACGGGTCACCGGGCGAGCCCGGGTCGAAGTGGTCGAGGTAGACGTCGATCGCCGAGTTCCGGCCGCACCGCGAGGAGTTGTTGACGTAGTGCACCGAAACCTGTTGGAGCGCCTTGGACCCGAAGTCGATCGTGTCGTAGTCGAGCCACGCACCGTTGTAGGTGGCGCCCAGGTTCGTGACCTGCGTTCCGTCGTCCCAGGTGCTCTGCTCGCTCTTGAGACCGCTGCCGCTGTTGCCGACCCACTTCTCCGCCTCGACCACCATGCTGCTCGGCGCGGGTGCCGCCGCCGTGAAGGTCAACGACGTCACGTTCGCGACGTACGGCTGCGCGTCGGTGTGCGTGGCGGAGCGGAACACCGCGACGACGTCCTGCACGCCCGCGAACACCGACGCGGGGAGCCCGACCGTGGCCTTGCCCTCGGTGCCCCAGCCGTCACCAGAGTAGGGCAGCGGGATGTCGACCATGCGCTCGTCGCCGGCCGCGCCGAGGTGCAGCTCGATGTGCGAGTCCGACGCCGCGCGTGAGCGCGGCTTGTCGTACGACACGGTGACGCGCTCCACGCCGTTCACGCCGAGGTCGACGCTGCCCCACCGCGCCCACGCGCCGTCGGTCACGTTCTCGAAGAGCCCGCGCGACAGGTTGAGCGGCAGCCGGCCGTTACCGGTCTGCGCGGTGTTCGTCGCGGTCAGCGGCTCGAGCGTGGCACCGGGCTCCTCACCGGGCGCGGTCGAGCGGAACTGGAACCAGTCGAAGTTCGACACCCAGGCCTGACCGGCCGGGGCGTGGAAGACGAGCGTCACGTCGCGCGCCCGCGTGAGCGCCCCGGGATCGGTGATCTCCGCCTGGACGGTGACGTAGGTGCCCCAGTTGCCGGTACCGGGCAGCGCCGCCTTACCGACGATCGGACCGTCCTGCGTCCCGGCGTGCACCTCGATGGCGCTCGGCGTGCCAGTGGGCGAGTACGTGCTCGCGTAGCGGATCGTCAGCGTCTTCGGTGCGACACCGGCGAAGTCGAGGTTCTTGTACCGAATCCACGCACCGTCACGCACGCCGCCGAGGTTGCCGTTGGAGGAGTTCGCCTCGTTCTTCAGGTCACCGCCCGACCACTCGTCGGACTGCTCGGCCTCCAGCACGCGGTAGCCGCCCTGGTCGAGGGTGAGCGCGGCGATCGCGCCGGTGAGCGACTCCGTCGCGTTACGCAGCGTCGCGGTGCTCGACGCGTCGTCGGCCAGCACCGTCTGAGCCCGCTCGAGCACACCCCGGAAAGCGTGGTACGAGGCGAAGGAGTAGTTCCCCTGACGTACCAGTAGGCCCTCGTCGACGAGCTTCCGCAGCTTCGCGCGCTCCGCCGCGGCGACCGAGATCGACAGCGCGGTGCGCGAAGACAGGCCGTCGCCGGTCACCTGGTCGGCAGAGATGCGACCGATGAACGCCGAGTCGGCGAAGGTGACGTAGAAGCGGGCACCCGCTGCGGCGGTACCCGACAGCACCACGCGGGCCGTCGTCGCGTCGACGCCCACGACGTCCCCCGACACGCCCGCCGGCAGACCGTGGATCGTGGCCGCGCCGCTCGCGACGAGGCTCTTGCCGCGAGGGCCGCGGAACTTGGCGCCCCCGCCCAGTGAGAGCGCGATCGCGCCGTCGACACGGCCGTCGGCGCGAGCGGCGATCGTCATGGGCGAGGCGTGCACGGTGTAGCCGTTCGGGGTGCCGCCGCCGTGGTCATCGCCCGCGGTGCTCATCGAGTACGCCGGCTTGCCGTTCGTTCCCCAGATGGACGGCTTCGCGCCCATCCGCACGTCCAGCGAACCGCCGTTGACGAGCGTGCGGTAGTCCAGCCAGGTGTTGCCGAACGCGGCGCCGTTGAGCGAGGCCGACTGGATGTAGTACGAGTCGTCGGAGACGCCGTCGGCCGAGACGGTGAACGTCCGCCCGTCGGCGTACGAGATCGTCGTGCGGTCGAAGAACGGCGAGCCGATCTGGTACTGCGACGAGCCGGCGGTCACCGGGAACAGGCCGATCGCCGCGGCGACGAACATCGTCGACATCGTGCCAGCGTCGTTGTCCATGGTCGGCAGGAAGCCGCGCGGATCGAGCTTGTAGACCTTGGTCTTCAGCGGCGGGCGCAGTTCGCCGTTACCGCTCGGGTACTCGTCGGTGCCGCCTGTGGCGATGTAGCGGTTCCAGCTCTCCTTCGTGTAGATCGTGCGCACCCATTTCTGGGTCAGGCTCGGCAGCCCCACGTAGTTGAACAGGTAGGGCGCCTGCAGGTCGATCTCGTTCGCGTTCGAGTGCAGCATGCCGAGGCCGTTGTCGGGGTCGTCCTCGCCCATGAAGTGCGTGACCGCCCGCCGGGCCGCCTCCGGGCCGCCCATCGCCGCGACGACGCCGTCCATGTCGTAGGCCGGATACCAGTTGTACTGCCAGAGCGTGCCCTGGTAGAGGTTCGCCGCCTCGAAACGCTCGTAGTCGACCTCGCCCCAGTTGCCCGCCGCGTCACGCGGGGTGAGCAGCGCGGCCTTGGTGCCGTCGGCCGCCGTCCACGCGCCCGGCTTGTACAGGTTCGCGATCGGCAGGGCGGCCTGCGCGCGCAGCTGCTTCGCGTCGTCAACCCGGCCGAGGGTGTCGGCGATGATCGCCAAAGCCCACTGGTCGTACCCGCGCTGCACCGTGTCGCCGGGGCGGTTCTCGATGTATCCCTGGCGAAGCTGGTTTCCGTTGTAGTAGCCGACGTAGCTCTTCAGTGCCGGGTACGCCTGGTCGAGGCGGTCGAAGCCGGTGAAGCCCTTCGAGAGCGCGTCGGCGACGATGACCGCCGAGCGTTCCCAGCGCACGGTGGGCACGGAGTGGGTGAGCCCGCCGATGCCCTTGCCGGTGCTCTGCACGTCGGCGAAGAGGTAGATGAGCGACTGGATCATGTCGCGGTACATCTCGGGGTCGACGTACGCGAAGACGGAGTATTTACGGAAGTCGTCCCACGACGACCACGCGTCGTAGTAGGTGAAGTCGTCGACCTTGTGCACCACGCCGTCGACACCGCGGTAGGTCCCGGACGTGCTCGTCGCGTTCATCGGGAGCGCGAACATGCGGTACAGGTGGGTGTAGAACAGGCGGCGCAGCGTGCCGTCGGAGTCGGCCTTCACCGAGGCCGAGACATCGACCCGGCCGAGCCGATCGTTCCAGACGGCCTTCGTGCCGGCGCGTACGTCGTCGAACGACAGCTTTCCGACCTCGACGCCTTGGTCGATGCGCGCCTGGTCCGCGCTGATCGGCGAGACCGTGATCCGCAGGCCGATCTCACCCGCGTGGTCAGGTGCGAAGGTGAGCACGGCGCCGGTGTCGGTGCCGCGCCGGGAGGCCGCGTCGCCGAACTCCCCCGACCCCCACGTCTTGAACGACGCGACCGGCTGCTCGGTCTCGGCGTGGTAGTGCAGCGCGTAGGACGCGCCGTTGAAGTTCCCGTTGATGTCGCCCGAGAGAGCGACCCGGCCGTCGTCGAGACGCTCGACGTCGACCGATGAGCCGGTCCGGCTGGTGAAGTTGTTGTTCAGATCGACGACGAGTTCCGGCGTGGCGCCGTCGGGGAAGGCGTATCGGTGCAGCGCGGTACGGGTCGTCGCGGTCACCTCGGCGTTGATCGTGCCCGGCCCGTTGCGCACGGCACCGTCCCGGCCCGAGATCTCACCCAGCCGCACCTGGTAGTACCCGGGCGTGGCGGTCTCGTCGTCGTGGCTGAACGGGTGGGAGTACGAACCGGTCGACGGCCGGGCGCTGTACTCGACCTGCGTCGGTACGACGAGGATGTCGCCACCGCCACCGGAGCCCCCGACCCCGTCGAGGTTCGTCTGCGTGAATCCGGCGATACGGGTCTGGTTGTAGTCGTAGCCCGTGTGGTTACGTCCCGGCGTGGTGAGCGGGTTGACCTTCACGATGCCGTTCGGCGCCTGGGCGCCGGGCAGGTCGTTGCCGTCGTCACCCGCGGTCGAGACGAACGGGTTGACGAAAGACGTGTAGTCAACCGGCTTGGCCTCGGCGGGCTTGGCGACAGCGGGCGTAACCACAACTCCGGCGGACGCTGCCGCTACCACCACGGTGACCACGGTGGCCGCGGCGGTCCGCCACGGGTTGCGCTCGCGGTCGGCTGCACGCACCCTCCCCAGCGCGGTGGAGATCCCGCTTCGGAGGCGTGCTGAACTCGATGTCACTGACCAACTCCCAGGTGCTCGGCGTGCCCGCCGAGTGTGACGTGCCGCGTAGCAACGCGGTGGCAGTCTCCATCCGCACCAGGGTGCCGTGAGTCATAGGACTCGCTGGCCGTCAGGGTGACGCCATGGCTAACGGCGTGATCTTGGTCGCCGAAGGTATCGCGCCGGCTAACGGACACGCAACGGACCCGCAGCCGAACATGAACACGTCGTCCCGTCTGGACAGGTCAGCGCGCCCGGGCGCAGCCCCTTTCAGCCGGTGCTCGATACCACTACCAACGTCGATTTCTTCGTTACGGCGTGAACACGAGCCGGCCGGCATCACCGCCGACCCCCTTCACGTACGGCCCGACCCTCCGCGCGCCGCGACCGATCCGTCAGGTGCGTGCATCGAGCCAACGGCGCCAGCTCGTGCGGGTCGGAGTCTGCTCGGGGTCCGCGGCCACATGGAGGATGAACTGCGCTCGGAACTGGACCAAAGGATCGTCCGAGCGTCAGCGTAAAGAATCGGCGAGTCGTGGAGATGACGGACCAGCCCCGGCGTACAACCAGTCCTTGCACCGGTACGGCCGCCGCAGCGCCGCAAGAATCAGCTCGGCGATCTCGGGCTTGACGACCTCCGGGAGACCCCGCCGGTTGAATCGGCGAAGGAGCATCTCCTTCGCTCCCCAGCGGGACCACATCCACGACTCCGGCGCACCCCACTCCTCGGGATACTCCGTCTCCCAACGCAGGTAGAGGGCGGCGATCGTCGTCCGGAGCGTCCCGAAAGGCGCGGAAAGGCCCGTAGATCGTCTGGTCCTCACACCACCGGAAGTCAACGCGCGCGCTGTCCAGCGCTGCGGCCAGCCGGGCCTGACTGGACCTCGACCGGTAATGCGCTGCCCACAGGCCGTTCGACAGGCGCAACGCGTCGCTCGCCGCAGCGAGCAGTGCCTGATGACGAGCAAGCGCCGCGGTGCGTACGGTGCGGGGACTGAGCCAGTCGGTCGCTCAGCCTCGTGTGTAAGCCCGTCCTCCGGCATAGGAGGTTTCTCAGTCAATCAGCACGTTGTTTGGCGAATCCGTCGGTTCGTTCGTCGTCCCAGTGGCCGTCGCCGGAGATGCGGCTGATGGTGGTGCCGCTGCCGATGACGCCGCGCGCCCTGTAGTTCGGTATCAACGGACGCTTACACTCGACGGATCCGTCGGACGACGGTGACGATGCAAGATCGTGGCGGGAAGGCCGATCCTGATGCGGACGACAAACTTGCACCGCCCTCTACGCGCCGACGTGCTGAGGATCTGCGCATCCGCCACGAAAGTGAAGGAAAATCGAGTAGTGGATCTTTAGAGCACCAGGTCAGGAAGTCTGCTCCCCGCGCACGCGGGGGTGATCCGGCGCAACGCCTCGCGCGTGACGACGGCCGGGCCTGCTCCCCGCGCACGCGGGGGTGATCCCCTCCAGTTCCTCATCATGCACCTGGGCCCGGCCTGCTCCCCGCGCACGCGGGGGTGATCCCTCCCAGTCCTTGCCGTGCACGAAGACGTCGCCCTGCTCCCCGCGCACGCGGGGGTGATCCGTTGCTGGCCATGCCGGCCCAGTTGGCGACGCACTGCTCCCCGCGCACGCGGGGGTGATCCTGATCTTCCTTACTCCTGGAGCGCCCGGCCGAACTGCTCCCCGCGCACGCGGGGGTGATCCGACCGCCTCGCCGCCGCCCGCAACAACCACACCCTGCTCCCCGCGCACGCGGGGGTGATCCCACGGTCGCCCGCTACGAGGTGCCGACGAAGATCTGCTCCCCGCGCACGCGGGGGTGATCCGGGCCACAACCTGCACACCTTCTCGGCGTGGCTCTGCTCCCCGCGCACGCGGGGGTGATCCCAAGGCCGCCCCCACCACCACCGAGCTGAACGCCTGCTCCCCGCGCACGCGGGGGTGATCCGACGCCGCCCAGCGCGCCGTCGCCGCCCTCATCCTGCTCCCCGCGCACGCGGGGGTGATCCGACAGCCGTGCCGGTGGACTCATCGCGCTGAACCTGCTCCCCGCGCACGCGGGGGTGATCCGGGGTGGCGGACTCCGGCGGGGCGGTCACCATCCTGCTCCCCGCGCACGCGGGGGTGATCCTCCGTCGATGGCGTACTCGATGTCGTCGGTGAGCTGCTCCCCGCGCACGCGGGGGTGATCCTTGAACCCGAATGAGGGGGCAGGTCAGGGGGTCCTGCTCCCCGCGCACGCGGGGGTGATCCCGGCACCGCGACACCCACAGCGCCGAACATCTGCTGCTCCCCGCGCACGCGGGGGTGATCCGGACCTGCGCCGCGAGATGGTCTCCGAGATGCGCTGCTCCCCGCGCACGCGGGGGTGATCCGGACCGACCGCCGACCCTTGCCGGGGCGACCATCTGCTCCCCGCGCACGCGGGGGTGATCCGTTCACGGGCGGCGTTGGCCTTCTCGACCCAGCCTGCTCCCCGCGCACGCGGGGGTGATCCCCGGTGAGACGCCGACGCGTGCTGCCCGTACACCTGCTCCCCGCGCACGCGGGGGTGATCCGGGCCTCGTCCTGCTCGCCCTCGCCGCCGTCAACTGCTCCCCGCGCACGCGGGGGTGATCCGCTGAGCCGTGTGGTGGAGCCGGACGAGCTGGTCTGCTCCCCGCGCACGCGGGGGTGATCCCTCGACGGCCCGGAAGCAGAACCGCGGCGGCTTCTGCTCCCCGCGCACGCGGGGGTGATCCGTAGCTGTTGCGGCCCTGAACGAACCGCACACCCTGCTCCCCGCGCACGCGGGGGTGATCCCCCGCACCGCCTTCAACCGCTGCTCCGGCAGCGCTGCTCCCCGCGCACGCGGGGGTGATCCTGACCCGGGCGACGGCGAGCAGCCGAACACTGCCTGCTCCCCGCGCACGCGGGGGTGATCCGTCGGCCGGGGAGGCCAAGTGGGCCATCGTCGGCTGCTCCCCGCGCACGCGGGGGTGATCCCTCGACGGCCACCTCGGGCAGACGGTCGACGGCGCCTGCTCCCCGCGCACGCGGGGGTGATCCGGCGATGGCGTTCTGGTTGCCGTTGCTCGACCCCTGCTCCCCGCGCACGCGGGGGTGATCCCCGGCGCCACTCGATCGCGCCAATATCAGCGGACTGCTCCCCGCGCACGCGGGGGTGATCCGAGTTGCCGGCCGAGACAGTCGACGCGATCCGTCTGCTCCCCGCGCACGCGGGGGTGATCCCCCGGCCTCCCGAGCCAGGTCGATCAGCAGCTCCTGCTCCCCGCGCACGCGGGGGTGATCCTGGTGGTCGGGGTCGGTGAGCTGTGCCCACAGGCTGCTCCCCGCGCACGCGGGGGTGATCCGTCCGCCCCGGCTGGTAGCCGCGACGTACCCCTCTGCTCCCCGCGCACGCGGGGGTGATCCAGCGGCCCCCCTGCCGGAGAGGCAGTGGGGGCTGCTCCCCGCGCACGCGGGGGTGATCCGGGCATCGACCCGAACACCCAGGCCGGGCGGGACTGCTCCCCGCGCACGCGGGGGTGATCCCGCGCCGAGGACCGCCAGGGCGACGGTGATGCCCTGCTCCCCGCGCACGCGGGGGTGATCCGACGAAGCTGGTGTTGGAGCAGGCCCGCACCGTCTGCTCCCCGCGCACGCGGGGGTGATCCTGGTGCGCCCGGGTGGCGCCCGGGGCATCGTAGCTGCTCCCCGCGCACGCGGGGGTGATCCCGACGTCGAGCTTGTCGCCGTCCGCGTCGCGCACTGCTCCCCGCGCACGCGGGGGTGATCCCGGGTGAAGTGCGCCTCCAGGGCGCCGCCGCGGCTGCTCCCCGCGCACGCGGGGGTGATCCGACGCTCACTGCTTGTTGGGGACGCGGTAGGTGCTGCTCCCCGCGCACGCGGGGGTGATCCCTGCGGGTAGGTGAGGTTCGTGGCGGCGAGGTTCTGCTCCCCGCGCACGCGGGGGTGATCCGTTCACGCCCCTGTCGATCCCCGACCTCGAGCTCTGCTCCCCGCGCACGCGGGGGTGATCCGGTGTCCGCCGCGGTGGCGGAGCTCGAGGCCGCCTGCTCCCCGCGCACGCGGGGGTGATCCCTCGCCGAACAGTTCGGCCTCGTCGACCGGCTCCTGCTCCCCGCGCACGCGGGGGTGATCCCGCCGCTAGCGTGCCCGCGGGTACCCGTCCGATCTGCTCCCCGCGCACGCGGGGGTGATCCCTTCCACAGTTCGGCGGCGGCGATCAGGCACGCCTGCTCCCCGCGCACGCGGGGGTGATCCGCGGCTGATCGAGGCTTTCCAGCGTGACCAGGGCTGCTCCCCGCGCACGCGGGGGTGATCCCTTCCACAGTTCGGCGGCGGCGATCAGGCACGCCTGCTCCCCGCGCACGCGGGGGTGATCCGCGGCTGATCGAGGCTTTCCAGCGTGACCAGGGCTGCTCCCCGCGCACGCGGGGGTGATCCGGCGACCCGGACGGAGTTCCAGGACCTCGTCGTCTGCTCCCCGCGCACGCGGGGGTGATCCCGTGCAGGTTGGCGTACACGTACTGCCCGAACACTGCTCCCCGCGCACGCGGGGGTGATCCGGTGAACGGGACGAGGTACCCGCCGTTGGCGTCCTGCTCCCCGCGCACGCGGGGGTGATCCCGGGCTCGCGGGCATCCGCGACCTGTTGGAGCACTGCTCCCCGCGCACGCGGGGGTGATCCCGTCGACGTCGAGTAGCCGGCGTTGGACACGACCTGCTCCCCGCGCACGCGGGGGTGATCCCCGTGCGACCCTCCCGGCGGCCCACCAGCCTCCCCGCTCCCCGCGCACGCGGGGGTGATCCCGATCGGGGCGGGCACCCTGCCAGGCCCGCCCCGCTGCTCTCCGCGCACGCGGGGGTGATCCGCAGAACGCCGCCGCGAACACCACCGCCGGGTTCTGCTCCCCGCGCACGCAGGGGTGATCCTGCCCTGTTCACCGCAACATGGTCGGGCGACTTCTGCTCCCCGCGCAGGCGGGGGTGATCCCGAGCTGGATGGAACGTTGTACTGATCGAGCGGCTACTCCCCGTGCACGGAGTGATCCTGCCGGCTCGAGCATTGCCAGTCCCATGCTGACTGTTGCCGCGCACGTCGGGTTGATCTGGGTCTTCAAGCCAGCATTACTGGCCGCGAGTTGCCTGCGGCGGTACTACGCCGGTCGTCCGCGACGTCCGAATCGGCGGCGCTTGGATGCCTTGCTCCACCCACTGGGCAGGGCGGGGTTCTTGGTTGGTTCAGCTGGTCTACGCATCAGGACCACTCCGTCGACGTCGACGGGGACCCAGTGATGGTCGTGCGCTACGAAGGAGAGTCGCTGTTCGCCACGAACTTGGAAGACCATCAGTGCACGCCCTGGACCTGCCATGTCGACTACTCGCATCCACAGTCTGTTGCGTACGCGGGTGGAGATGTGCCCGACGTACACGCCTGCGGAGATCTCGATCAGCCATTGGGTGAGGTGTCCGCGGAGGCCTGGTGGGCAGGCGGTGAGGATGATGACGGTCATCAGAAGTCGATCTCGCCCGTGTCAGCGTAGTTGCGCCCGGCGCTGAGTTCGATTCCGCTGTCGTCCCACAAGCGTAGGGTGTCTTCGTCTTCGATGTCCCCGGTGGTTTCGGGTTGGAGCAGCAGCATTCTGATGTCTCGTACGCATCGCGCGAGGATTGCTCCGTCGTGTACGCGGTCCCGTACGGCTCGTCGGGTGTCGGCGGGGATGTCGGTGGAGCCGTTGGCGGCGATGTCGAAGGCCACGGGGATGGTGATTTCGGCTTTGTAGAGGTCAGCTATGTCGTAGACGAAGGCGCGCTCGTGGCCGGTGTGGACGAAGCCGAGTCCGGGTGCGGCCCCGAGCGCGACGATGACCGTGTGCACGATGCCGTAGAGGCAGGCGTGTGCTGCTGAGAGGGCTTGGTTGATGGGGTCGCCGCCGGCGAAGTCGGTCCGGTCGTAGTCGCGGTGATTCCAGGTGACGCCGGTTCGTTCGGCGTGTTGACGGTAGGTGCGGCGGACTCGTGCACCTTCCTTGCCGCGAAGCTGTTGCATGGTGAGGTTGGCGGTGTTTTCGCCGGGGAAGCGCATCGCGTACATGGTGCGGGCGACGGCGAGCCGGCGGTCGCGGTGGCTGACCGCGGCGGCTTGGGCTTGGAGCAGTCGGCTGGAGGCGGCGAGCGATCGGCCGTGGGCGTAGTAGCGCACGCCTCGCTCGCCGACCCAGACGGCGGTGGCTCCGTGATCGGCGAGCAGGGCGATGGCTTGGTGGGTGATGCTGGTGCCGGGTCCGAGGAGCAGTACGCCGACTGAGGCGGCCGGGATGTGGACGGTGCCCTGGTCGTCGGTGGCGGTGATCGCGTTGCTGTCACGGTGGATGACGCTGCGCTCGAGGTAGAGGAAGCTGATGCGGTCCTCGGCGCGGGACAGGTCGGCGATTTCGGCTGGCGGTGCGCCAGGGATCTTCATTGCGCTCTCCCTCAGTTCAGCCCGCGGGGGCGAGAGTGAGCAGGCCGCAGCCGTACGCCTTGGCGTGGCCGATTCCCCGGGTCAGGGTCTGGCGGAAGGCGTTGGCATCGGCGACCTGGAGGATGCCGTCGTAGGTGACAGTGGTCAGGGTGACGGTGCCCAGGCCGCGTTTGAAGCTCTGCGTCCGGCGGTGGTGTAGGTGCAGGTTGGGTCGCCCGTCGTGTTGGGTTGCGATGGTGAAGCCGTGCCGGGTGGCCCGGTTGGTCAGCCACCCGATCTGTTCCTCTTCGCGCAGGTAGCCGAAGCGCTGGGTCTCCTTGGCGTCAGCGGTCTTGCGCCCACTGTGGGAGGGGTTGGCGGTGAGGCGGAACGCCCAGGTCTGGCCGGGGTGCAGTGAGTCGAGCAACCCGTCGTAGTCGCGGGTGACCCATGCCTCGGTGGTGGGCCATCCGGCTTGTTCGACGAGGTGGGTGAGGTCGGGCCGGCCAGGGCTGACGATGTAGAGGAGCATTCTGCCCGGGGCGGAGGTGTCGAGTCGCCAGAGGGTGCGGCTGCCGTCGCGTTCGTGGTCTTCTGGTTCGGCGAAGGCGGCGCGGACGGCGGCGTGCAGCGCGTGTGGCGAGGAGAGTAGTTTGCGGGCGCCGCGCCGGGCAGGGTTGATCTGGAAGCGGGTGAGGAACATCGTCAGCCTCCCAACAGGCTCAGCGGGTCGTGCTCGTCAACGCCGGCGCGTTCGGCGATGTCGTTGGTGACGTCGACGTGTCGGCGGAGCACGGAGCGCCAGCTGTGCTGCCGGTGCGCGGGGTCGAAGCTCACCGGTTCGTCGGGCACGGTGTCGGTGACGGGTTCGTGGGGCAGGGCGTCGCGGATGATTTCCAACCGGACCGTGGGGGCGCATCGGCGACGGTGCCACTCTGCGGCAATCCAGGGCCACTGCGTCAACGCGCTGTCGATGGTTCCTGCGTGTACGCCGAGGCTGACCGGCCCGACCGGCGGGCATGATCGGCGCCCGAGGTAGAGGGGAAACTGCGGCCTGTTCAGTGCCTCCGCCAGGCCATGCAGCAGCTTCTCCTCGCCAGCGACCGCGGCAAGGAAGGCCGCGTCGGAGAGGTAGTAGCGGTAGGTCAACGGTGCGCTGCCACGACCGTCCAGGGGTCGGGCAGTCTGGAAGTCCCGCAGAATCTGGCCTGGTTGGTCCAGGCGTACGCCGAATGTCAGGCCGAACAATTCGGTGAGTGGCTCGGTGCGTCGGATGCCCTTGGCGGCGGCTAGCAGACCGATCACTCCGCTCTTGGTCGGTGCCACCTCGGTGCCCCGGCGGGCGAAGCGGCTGGACGAGCCCCAGGACTGCAGGGGTCCCGCCAGCCTGAGCAGTAGCACGCTCATGCCGGCTGCCCGAGCACCACTGCGACGTGCTCTCCGACCCCGTTGACCAGTTCGCTGAAGCTGACCGCCTTGCCGAGGTCGGCCAGCACCGCGGTTTTGTCACCGACCTGGGTGACCCAGCTGGCCAGCGGCCGCTCGCCGTAGGCGTTCTCGACCGCCACGATGTGCGTGGCCAGTGCGGCCGCGGCAAGCTCGACCCGGCCGGCGGCGTGGGTTTCGCGGATGGGGGTTTCGAAGGCCCCGACGAGGTTGATGGGCTGTGTGTCGCGTAGCCGCACGAGCACCGCGTCGGGGAGCGTGCGGTGGGCGAAGGTGTTCTGCTTGCCGGTCGGCATGCTGCGGGCGAATGCGGTGAGGAACGCTTCGACGGCGGCGCGGGTGGCGGCAGCGTCGCCGAGTGTGCGGTGCAGTGCGTCGACGTCGAGCGTCGCGTAGCGGTAGAGGGTGGACGAGTTGAACTCGATGGTGCCGATCATGCCGGCGCCGGTCTCGGAGGCGTCGTTCTTGCGATCGTCGACGGCGGTGAAGTAGTCGAACTCGTTGTCGACGGCGTGGACGCTGATGGCGTGGGAGACCTGGCAGGCGGCGTCGACGTTGATGTCGGCCATGTCCGCGAGCATGCGGCCGAACATGGCGATGTCGACGGAGTGTTCGGTGTTGGCCAGGGCCTTGAATTGGGCCTTGTCGAGGCTGGTGCCGGCGCGTGCGGCGTCCAGTGCGGCGGCGGCGAGGTTGTCCAGTTGCCGGTGGCTCAGGAACAGCAGGTAGCCGGACTCGACGTCTTTCACCTCGCCCTTCTTCTTCTCGGCCTTGGCGAGCCCTCCGGCGACGAACGTGTCGGCGGCAAGCTTGGACGCGTCCTCGTCGCTGAGGCTCGGGTCGAGGGCTTTGATCCGCGCGGCAAGCGACTCGCCCACCCGCTTGGTGCGTTCACCGAGCTGCGATCGGTCGAGCAAGTCGGCGAACGCCAGCCGGATGGCGCGCTTCCATGCCTGGCTGGAGACCCTCGCGCGCCGGACGCCGCCGTAGATGGCGGTCTTGGGCGAGCCGGTGTCGTCGCGGTTGAGGTTGCTCGGCGGTACCGTCTGCAGGGCGTAAACGTCGATGATGGTGCGGTTCATGCTCAGTTCTCCTCTGCGGTTTCCGGTGCGGGGGCGTCGACGTCGGTGCTGGGCCGGCTGCGGAAGAATTCGCGTCCCCAGATGGCCTGGACCTTGGCGGGCCCTCCGGGTCGGCGCAGCGTCCACAGGTCGTCGGCGAGGAGTCCGTAGTCGATGGGGATCTGGTGTTCCCGCAGCATGGTGACCAGGCTGCGCAGGTGGTAGATGCTTTCCTGGTAGGTGCTGGCGGTGCCGAGGGCGGCGAACCGGCGTCGGACGCCGTCGGGTCCGCCGGATCGGCGGACCAGGTCGGCGAGTGCTTGCCCCAGCCCGCGGCCGTCTACGTGCATCCGTTCCCGGCGGGCCTGTTGGTGGAGCGCGTAGAGGGTCACGCTGTCGTGCACGGCGTGTTCGGTGTCCGCGGCCTCTGCGTCGTCGGCCGGCCGGTGTCCGAGCAGGGGTTCCGGCACGTGCAGATAACGCTCGAGGGTGACGTCGAAGCCTGGCGTGCGGCCGATGCCGCGGCGTAGTCGGGCCAGCGCGCTGACCGCCTCGGGTTGCGGCACGGCGCTCAGAACGCGTGCCTGTAGTGCGCCGACGGTGCGGGCGACGTGGTCGCCGAACTCGCTGCGGCGTCTCCTCCACCCCTTCGGTACCGGGTCGGTCGGCTGTTCGGTCTCGATCGTGGTCATACGGGTTCCTCCTGCCTCTGCTGCGGGGATTCGGCCGCCATCGGCAACGCCTTGGCCAGGCCGGCGAGGAACCACGCCTCGGCTTGGGAGCTGGAGTAGTGCACGTCCCTGCCCATCCGGTCGGTGCCGGTACGGCCTACCCAGGCCTTCGGTCCGGCCTCGGTGACCAGTTCGCCACCGAGGCGGCGGACGGCCCGGCGGACGTGTCGCTGCCAGCCCGCACGTTCGCTGACCGGGTCGCTCTCGGGACCGAGCCGCGCCAGCCAGTCGCGGAAGTCGCGGTCCAGCAGTGCGTACGCGCGCTCGCCCGCACGCTCGGCTTCGCCGCTGTCGGTGTCCCGGCTGCCGGCGGCCCGCGCGAGGTTCTCGGCGAGCCGCCGTAGCACGGTCACCGCGGCTTCGGCGTCGGCGGCGGAGTCGACGACGGCGGCGCGCAGCGGTGAGTCCTCGACAAGAGTCAGCACGTTCATCGTCAGCGCGTCGCTGAAGACCTCGTCGACGACCGCCTGCTGGGTGCCGTAGGTGATGCTCACAGCGCGCGGGCGGACGTGGAAGTCCGGCTCGATGGCTCCGGTGACGGTCAGTCGGGCCAGCCACTGCACCACCATGGGTGAGAGGCGCTGTGGGGGCTCCGCGCCGGGGGCCGGTGGTGCCGGCAGCAGGGTCTGCAGTCCACGCCACAAGGCGCGGCTGTGGTCGTGGGAGCGGGGCAGGTAGATCGGCGTGCGCTTCTGCTCTCGCTCCCGGGGGCCGCTGCGGCCCCACACGCTCATGGGCTCCAGCAGGTGCCGGTCCTGCCAATCGAACCGGTCACCGTTGGCGATCATCGCGCCGGTGATGCCGCTTCGGTCACCGAAGAGTCGGATTCGGCGCGACTGCCACGTGTAGAGGCTGAGCAGACCGTAGGGGCCGCGCGTGACATCCGATTCCTCGGTGGCCGCTTGCGGGTCCCGCTCCCAGATCGGCAGGTCCCGTTCGTCGGATCGTTGCCAGCCGGGCGCGATCGGCACCAGGTTGAGCAGCAGAGTCTCCAGCAGCGTGGTGCCCTCCAGGTACACGCCTCCCAGCGACCCGAGGGTCGCTACGCCGATGGGATACCCGCGGCCCCCCTTGACGCGAGGGTCGCCGACCGCCCCGGTCTTGATGCCGGACGGGTCGTACGCCTGGCAGTGCACGAGCCAGCGGGCCGCCTCGGCGGGCGAGATGGACTCCATTCCCGTTCCCGCGCGAGTGGTGAGAAACGGCAGGCCGTTGGGAACGTCGGCGATGAGCCGTTCCAGCCCGTAGGTGTTGTCCTTCGCCGCCCGCAGGTCGGCTACCTGGTAGAACGGCTGCGTCGGATGCAGGAGGTCGAAGCGATCGCGGAAGGTGTCGAGGTAGTCGCGGATCTCGTTGATCGGCACCTGTCGGTCACGCCACAGTGTCCGCCAGGCGGCTTCCCCGGGAGGACCGCCGGTAGCACGGTGCAGGATCGCCAGCGCCAGCCGCAAGATCGCAAACGATTGCGTCGGCAGGTCGCAGGCGATCATGCGGGCGCGGCCGGCCTGTTCGAAGAGGTCCTGCAGCGAGACGTCGCGGCGTTGGCCCGCGTCGTCGAGGAGGGGGATCCACGTTTCGTCCAGCAGTGAGAACTGAGTTTCCCGCGGTGAGCTGTTCATCGAGCCTCACCTCCTTCGTTCGGTCAGGGTCGGGCAGCGCGGGTGACGCGTAGCCCTTCGGTCGGGTCGTAGTGCAGGTCGAAGCCGGCCACGGATGCTGTCCCGTCGGTGCCGATGTCGAGCACCAGCTCACCGGCGAGCCAATGGCTGTCCTGCCAGCCGCTGACGTCGATGCGGCGCTCCAGGTCGGCGATCACCTCATCGACGACGTCGCTGGCGGTCATGGCCGGCGGCAACGGCAGCGTGCAGCGCGCGATCTGTCTGGGCAGGGGCCAGCGCGGGGTGCTGCTGGTAGGCACGAGCACTCCACCCCCGTCGATCCATGGCGGGAGCACCAGCCCGTCTGGCGTGCGTACCAGCAGCAGGACTTCCAGGGACTCTGCGTCGGTGTCGCGAACGTGTCCCTGGGCGGCGCGGTCGTTGGTGCCGGCGATGCCGCCGGCGAGCCAGCCGATTAGGGGAACGCCGGGGGCGTCGACGCTGCCGAGGCGGAAGCTGTCCGCTTTGAGTTCCTTGGCGGTGAAGTCGTCGCGCTGCTTCGCCTCCGCTTCGGTCATCGTGGGCTGCCACGAGGCGGGGCCGAGGGGATCGGTGCCGTAGGCGGTTTGGGTCAGCGGTGCGATGTCCGACGGCAGGCGCAGAGGCACGCCGTCGAGGTGCGGGAGTAGGGCCGCCGCGCTGCGCAGCAGCGTCGCCGGTTGGTAGACCCGCCGAGATCCGGTGACCGGCTGTGGTGGCTGGGTGGTCCAGTCGGCGCCGGTGATCCAGCACATCGGTGTGGCGACGGGGGCGGGTCGCGCGTTGCGGGGGTGTCGATGGAGTCGGCCGATGCGCTGCAGTATCAGGTCGATCGGGGCCAGGTCGGTGATGAGCAGGTCGAAATCGATGTCCAGGGATTGTTCGGCGACCTGGCTGGCGACCACGACGTGCCGGCGCGGGCGGTTGCTGCCAGCGTCGGGGGGGCCGAACGTGTCGCGCAGCCAGCGGTCCTTGGCGGCGCGGTCGACGGCCATGAATCGTGAGTGCGCTACCGACACCGGCGTTTCCGGCCCGAGGGCTGTTCGCAGCGCGGCTGCGGTCTCGTGAACCCGGGTGACGGTGTTGCGGACCACGAGCGCGCAGCCGCCGTCGGCCAAGCGGTCGCGCAGGAGTTCAACGAGCGTGGGTAGGTCGTCGTCGAGGCGTCGCAGTGTGACCTGGAGGCTTCGGCCGGATTCGGTGCAGGTGGTGGCGGTCGCGCCGCGCTCTGCGTTCGAGACAGTGATGAGGGGATAGCGGAGGTCAGCGCGGAGCGGACTGTAGGGGTCGGGGCGCGGCTTGCCGCGGTCGCGCCACGTTGGCGGAGGGGGTGCCCCGAGCCGTCCGTTGTCGTAGGCCGCCATCAGCTCGGCCCGGCGGTGCGCGGGCAGCGTCGCGGATAGCACGATGACCGGGACACCGTAGGCACCGAGCCACTCGAGTGCCCGATCCAGGAAGCGGCCCATGTAGACGTCGTATGCGTGGGCCTCATCGATGACGACGATCTTGCCGGCGAGGCCGAGGTGACGCAGCACAAGGTGCTTGCCGCGCAGCGCGGCGAACAGCAGCTGGTCGATGGTGCCGACGACAAAGCTGGACAGGAGGGCTCGTTTCGGCCCGGCCAGCCAGGCGTGGACACCGACGGCGGCACCGCCGCTGTCTTCGGCGATGCCGCTGGGCAGCGATGTTGTCCGGAGCTGGTCGTACTCGGGGTTGAGGGCGGCCTTGCCGTGCGCCAGTCGGACGTCGCGGTCGCCTCGGCCGAGTCGGGCGTCGGGCAGCTGACGCAGCCAGGACAGCATGCGGCCGAACATCGCGTCGCTGGTGGCGCGGGTGGGCAGGGCGAGGTAGCAGCCGGAGGCGCCGATGCGGCGGGCAAGGATCTCCACCGCGGCGAGAGCGGCCTCGGTCTTGCCTTCTCCCATGGCCGCCTCGACGATCATCATGCCGGGGGTGGGCATGGTGGCGGCGAGTTCGGTGGCGGTGCTTTGAACAGGGCGGACTGTGGCGCCTGGGGGCAGATGGAATCGGGCGGCGAACAGGTCGTTCACGGTCTGCGGCGGTTCGGCCGGTCGCCAGGGCACCGGCAGGTCCAGCAGGTCCCACCCGCTCTGCAGTCGGTCGGAGTCGGTGCCGTCGAGCATGTAGGGGAAAAGATCCTCGTTACTGGCGATCCAGTCAGCGACGATGACAAGGCCGGTGAGAGCGGCCTGGGCCGGCTGCGACAGCGGCACGTCACGCCAGTCGGCGAGTCGGTCACCGGCGCCGGAGCGCTGCGCCATCCAGGTGAGCAGCTCCTGCCGCGCCTGGCGCCAGGCATCGTCGCCGAGCAGGTGAGGGCGTACCTGTACGTCGCGGAGACCCTCGTCCGTCGGCGGAGCGCCGTGGTGGCCGCCGACGATGACGGCGTACGGGTGCGGGTCATCCCAGTCCTGTTGGTGGAGCCAGTCGGCGAGAACAACGTGTCCGGCGGTCGCGTGGGGGGCGTAGCGTCGGTCGGCGCGGATGAGGTCGCGGTGGTAGCCGAGGCCGTGATCGCGCATCCGTTCCGCCAAGGCTGGTGCCTGGCAGGCGAAGGCGGGGGTTGCCTTGCCGATGTCGTGCACCCCGGCGATCCAGACCGCGAGTGTGCGGCCGTCGGCGTCTGCGCCGGGTAGTTCGTCGGCGATGCGTCGACGCACCGCCGGGCTCAACCAGTGGTCCCACAGGTGTCCGGCGACGTCGGCGCTGTCGGCGAGGTGGCGCCACAGGGGCAGCCATCCAACTGGTGATAAGCCTCGGCGGTCGGTCTTGCCCCAGACAGCGCGGGCGGCGTCGCTCAGCTTCGGGCCGCCGCCGGTGATGTCGGGGCTCACTGCGTCACTGCCAGCAACGAGGTGGGCGCGCCGGTGTGTGACAGGTAGAGCACGTCGCGGGCGCGGGTCAGCGCCACGAACAGCAGGCACCGCTCACGCTGAAGGTCCTGCCTGTGGGCGTGCGGGTCCTCTGCGGCGGAGGTGATCGCGCGGGGAGCCGGCAGGACGCCGGCGTCCAGTCCGACGACCGCGAGGCACTGGAACTCCAGGCCCTTCAAACGGTGCATGGTCGCCACCCGCACGCCGTCGGCACCGCGTTGGTCGTCGGCGACGGGGATGTAGGCGTCGGCCAGCGCCTTGCTGATGGTCTTCGTGAGTTGGCCGGTGCGGGCAGCTACGCCGATGGCGTGTGGCTCGACGCCCTGCTCCAGCCACGCGCCGACTCGCTCGATCAGCGCTTCGAGCTCGCCGTCGCGGGTGTCGCAGGCGGTAACCTCGGGGGGCCCACCGCGGGTGACGGATCGGTAGCCTCGCAGGGTGTCGCTCTCGCCGTCCAAGCCGACGGCGGGTTCCCCGTTCAGGACCCGGACCGACAGGTCCAGGATCTCGTGCGTGGTGCGGTAGTTGACGGTGAGTCTGCGTGTGCGCCCGCGGACTTCGATGCCCAGTTGGCTCAGCGATACGTGACTGTCGTAGATGCGCTGGTATGGGTCGGCGAGCAGGAACATGTCGTTCGGCCCGGGTGCGACGAGTGCGCGCAGCAGCCGCCACTGGGCGGGGTGCAGGTCTTGGCCTTCGTCGACGATGACGTGCCGGTAGGGGCTCGGTCCCAGTCGGGCGATGTCCGCCGCGTCGTCGGCGATCTGGGTGTGGGTTCGTAGGCGCCGTTTCGCCAGCTCGCGCGTGACGCCGTCGATGACGCTCCACACCTGCTCGCGTTGGCTGGCGCGCAGGCGCTCACCGCGGCCTTTGCGGGGGGCGTCGCGGTACTGCTCAAGGGTGGTCAGACGCTGGGCCAGGACGACCTGCTCCCACTCTCGCCTGAGGAAGGCGGCGCTGAGTGTGGCGGTCTGGCCGGCACGGTTGAGGTAGGTTGGCCCGTTCTTGGCGGCCGCTTCCCACATCCGGTCGATGACCTCGTTCTCGGCGACGGTGACCTTGCCGCCGGCGCGGGTGACGATCTCGTGGGCGAGCCGGTCGACGCTGATGACGTCGATGCGTGCACGCACGGCCGGGTGGGATGTGAGCCGGTGCAGCTGGCGGGAGAGCGCGTCGGCGAGCGCGCGCGTGAAGGTGGTGAGTAGGACCTTCTCGCCCTCAGGTAGCTGCTCGGCGAGGAACACCGCTCGGTGCAGACCGGTCACCGTCTTGCCCGTTCCGGCGCTGCCGGTCACCAGCGCGGGACCGCTGTAGGTCGGCCGGTAGGCCACGTCGCGTTGCGTGGGGTGCAGGAAGGTGCGCCACACGTCGAACGGGTGGGCGAGGATGGCGGCGAGTTCCACAGGCCCGGAGACGAAGGCGATGCGTTCGGGGGTACGGCGGGCGGCGGCGAGGAGATCATTGGTGTCCACGCCGGACACCACCCGGTCGGCGACCTCTGCCCAGACCTCGTCGACTGGCAGTCCGCTGGCGAGGCCACGCAGCACGTCGAGCTGCATCTCGGGCAACCGTCCGCCCAGGCTCTCCAGCTGCTGGTCGGTTCCGATGACCCGCAGCAGCGGAACGAGGTCTTCGTCCACGCCCAGCCGGATCAGGTCGGCGGTCGGCACGTGGTGGAACAACGTGCCGGTTCCCGGCGCGGGAAGCTCGCTGCGGGCGAACTTCTCGATTCCTGCCTGGTCACGCATCTCCAGCACGCCGAGGGCTTGGTTGACGGTGAACCGCCGGCTGACCGCGAAGGCGATGGCGTCGTCGTGCGGCAGGACGTTGAGCAGGGCGTATCTGTGCTCGCCGAGGGACAGCACCACACCTCGGTAGAACTGGTCGATGCGGATGGTGCGGATGTTCGGGTCGCGAGCTCCGGCCAGCTTCTCCAGGTGCAGTCCGGCGTGGGTGTGCTCGGCGAACTTTCCGATGGCCGCATCCACGGCCCGCTGCACGCGGCGCTGCAGCTTGGCGTAGGCGGGGAGGAATCCCCGGTCGATGGCTAACTCCGCCATGCCCCATCTCCCCCGTTGTCAGCTTGTAGGCAGGTGCGGGCCTGCCGTCACCGGTACCGTCGTGAGCCGTTGACGTCGCCTGGCCGGTCTGGGCGCACGGACCGTCGGCCCCCTCGGAGCGCGATCCTCATTGAACCTCTTGTGAACCCTGTTTGCAATCGTTCTTTTCGTGGTCGGCCTTCATCAGATCGATCCGGATGGCCTCGTCTCGGTCCGGGAGTGGCAGCCGCTCGGCCGATAGGCTGAGCATCGTGTTAGCTGGTGTGAGCCTCAAGGACCGGTACAAGCTGAGCCGCCTTCCCCTGGCGCACAAGGGGATGGGCGAGGTCTGGGCCGCACAGGACACTCTGCTCGACCGCCCGGTCATCGTGAAGTTCGTCAACGCCGCCATGCTGGATGTCGACCTGGTGCGCCGCTTCCGCCGCGAGGCGCTCCTGACCGCCCGGCTCGACCATCCGGGCGTGCCAGCGGTCTACGACCTCGGCGAGCACGCCGGCGTGCCCTATCTGGTGCTGGAGAAGATTGACGGGGTCGCCCTCACCGACCTCATCGCCGAGCAGGGACCGTTGCCGATCGCGTGGGCTGCCTCCATCGGCGCACAGGTCAGCACCGTCCTGCTCGCCGCGCTGCAGATCGGCCTGGTGCATCGTGACATCAAGCCGAGCAACATCATGCTGCACACGAGCGGCGCGGTGAAGGTGCTCGACTTCGGCCTGGCCGTGGTGCGCGATGACGACCGATACTCGCGGATCACCCAGACCGGGCAGGCCCTCGGCACGTTGGGCTACATGGCACCGGAACAGGTGCTGGGTGCTCCCACCGACCACCGCGCGGACCTGTACGGCCTGGGAGCGACGCTCTACGACCTGCTCACCGCCTGCCCACCGTTCGACGGCACCACCACAGCACTGTTGCGACACCAGTTGGACAGCCCTCCCCCGCGGCCCGCCCGGTTGCGACCCGACATACCCGCCGTGCTCGATGATCTGATCCACGCCCTACTGGCGGTCGACCCGCAGGACCGGCCCGCCACCGCCGCCGAGGTGTACGCCGTACTGGCCCCGCTCGTCGAGGACCTCCCGCCGATTCCGGGCGTGCTCAGCGACACTGCCCACCCGGTACAGGCGTACGCGGCGATCGTTGGGCGGGTACCGCAGCAGGGACGCCCTGCGACGACGCCGGCCCAGCAGAGCGCGCTGGATGTGGAGCAGCTCGCGCGCGAGGTGGGCGAGTTCCAGGCCGCCGGCGAGTACCGTGCCGCCGCGCGGCTGTGGCGCCAACTCGCCGACTATTACGCGCGGCGGCACGGTGATGACGATCAACGGGTCTTCGACTTCCGACTGCACGCGGCCCGCGCCCACGTGCCCTTGGGCGAGCATGATCGAGCGTTACGTCAGCTGAACCTGCTGCTTCAGGACCGGCTTCGGGTAGACGGACCCCGGCATACGGCGGTACTACAGTTGCGACGGGAGATCGAACAGCTGAGCAGCAACCGTTCCGCGGTGCCGCGCCGCTCCGAGACGTAGGCGACGTGGATCGCTGAAGGCCCTGGGCAACAGGGCCGCCTTCTGCTCGGGAAACCGACCGCCCCCGTAGCGGAAGACCTGTGCACAGTTCTGCCCGCGCGTTTCGGTGGTCATCGCGCGCCGGGCCAGCGTTGAGTACATGGTGGCGTGCTTCAACCAGGCCGCCTCCTCACCGTGGCGGTCGAAGCCACGGCCGCTCGCCGCATGCCCGAAGACGTCGTGAACAGCGCGGAACATGTCATTCTCGGCGTCGCTGAGGTAGGGATGCGGGTTGCCGCTGGCGGCGCTGGCCCAGACCCTCAATCGGCGATGACGCACATCGTCGATCATGGGGCCGGCCTCGGTGTAGGGGTCCTCGTCAACGATCCGCACCGTGATGCCCAGGCCACCAAACTCAACCCGGCCAATCAGGAAATGGAACTGCTGCACCGTCTCCCGGCAGAACGCCGCGTAGGCGGCGTAGGCGCGCTCGTCGCGCACTGGCGCTGCCAGATACGCGTCCGCGATGGCCGCACCGACAACGGGGTCAAGGCGCACACGCGCATACGCGTCCGGGCCGACGGCCGCCGGTGCGCCGTGGCTGTACGGAAACGGCGTGGAGAGCAGGAATGGCACCGGCGGAAAAGACGGTGTCGGCGCAACGGTCGGCGGTACGAGCAAGGGTGTTCATGGTCCTCCTTCGATCGTGAGAGATGACAGCTGTCGTCAGCGGGGTGGTAAGCCCTCCTGCGCAAGGCGCGTCTTCGGCTGCTCGGAGAGCGCCGTGCGCTGCTCCTGACGGATCAACTCGCCGAGCACACGGATCTCGGAGGCTCGACGGTCCTGACAGAACTTGGCGATCTTTCCCACGGTGGTGCTTCGTCCGCGGCGTGGCATGGCTTCCTCCACCATTGCTCGGGCTGAACGAGAAGAAGGTAGCAGGCTGTGAACCGTGTACACAAGATGGTACCGCATGGTAGCGTTCACGCGTGACGATTGAGTCGAGCATGACGCCGAGCGACGCCACCCTGACCGCCAGCGGCATCGCACGACTGGCCAACGTCGGCAGGGCTGCGGTGAGCAACTGGCGTCGTCGATACGCCGACTTCCCTTCCCCCGTCGGGGGAACTCCGACAAGCCCATCCTTCGACGCCCGGGAGGTCGAGGACTGGCTGCGCAGCCATGGCCGGCTACGCCACGCCACCACCCACGAGCGGGCCTGGCGACACATCGAGAGTTACCAGCCCGCTGCGCTGCTCAACGACGCACTCGGCATCGCCGGCGCCTTCCTGCTCGTACGCGCCGACACCGCCAGCACCACCTCAGAGGACCTGCCGACACCGCACCAACTCATCGCGCACCTGCACACGCTCGACCCTGCCATTGCCCGCCTGGTCGACGCCGTGGTCCCGAAGCAGTGGACCCCGCAGCTCATAACGCTGCTGCACACCGTCGACCAGCTCGCGTCGGAGCAGGACCCCGAGAGCGCCTTCGAATACCTCCACAGTCAGTACGTGACCTCGGCCCAGTCGCTGTCCGGCCTCGCCGGCACCCCGGACACCGTCGCCGAGGTGATGCTGGCGCTCGCCGGCACGGGAGCCAGCACCTTCGACTTCACCAGCGGCACCGGCACGATCCTGCGGATGGCAGCCGACCGAGCGCTCACCGACGGCACTTCAACCAGGTGCTATGCGCAGGAAATCAAACCGCAGTACGCCCTCATCACCGCGCTCCGGCTCTGGTTCGTCCACCTGCGCGCCCGCCGCGCGGGTCACGCCGGGCAGCCACCTGAGGTGCACGTCGGCGACAGCCTCCTCGCCGACGCTCTGCCCCACCTGAGAGCCGATGTCGTCATAGCGAACTTCCCGTTCGGCATCCACGACTGGGGACACGACCGCCTCGCCTACGACCCCCGCTGGACCTACGGACTGCCCCCGCGCACCGAACCCGAACTCGCCTGGGTGCAGCACGCCCTTGCTCACCTCTCGCCGGGTGGCACCGCCGTTGTCCTCATGCCCCCGGCAGCCGCAACACGACCAGCCGGCCGTCGCGTACGCGCAGAACTGGTCCGCCGCGGCGCCCTACGAGCGGTCATCGCCCTGCCCGCCGGCCTGATGCCACCAGTCGGCATCGGCCTGCACGTCTGGGTCCTCAACCAACCCGATCCGCACCACGCACACTCCGGTGGCGTGCTCGTTGTCGACACCACGGACGCCTCAACCAGCCGACCCCTCATCGACGTCGTGACCGCCGCCTGGCGAAGCTACCTCTCCGACCGCTACGCCGGCGAAGCCGGAGTGCACCGTCTCGTGCCGGCCATAGAGATGCTCGACGACCAGGTCAACCTCACGCCGCAACGCTACCTGCCGCAGCCCGAAGGACTCGCCGCCAAGCCCGACGAGATCCTCACCAGGATCGACGAATTCCATCAACTCCTGGACGGCATCAAGCGCGCCCTACCCGCAGTCAACCGGACGCAGGCGGCGACGCTACGCGAAACCGCACAAGCCAACATCGCGGACCTGGTAAAGGCCGGCAGCATCACCATCCACCGCGGAGGACCACGCAGCCGCAGCGCCGACACCCCCACCACCAGCGCCGTGCTCACCGCTGCCGATGTTCTCTCCGGTGGCCCGCCAACCGGCTCCACCACCCGTCCGCTAAGCGAAGGGCCAGGGCCGAGAGTCGCCCCCGGCGACATCCTCGTCCCGAGCATCAGCAGCCTCATCGCCGCCCACGTAGCCACGCCCGAGCAAGTCGGCGCCGAACTAGGACCTGGCGTTCAGTTGCTACGCGTCGACACAACACGCTTCGACCCCTGGTTCATCGCCGGCGTCATCACGCGAACCGACAACCCGCGCCTCGCCGGCCGAACCTCCGCAAGCAGCACCGGGTCCCTTCGAGTCGACATCAGACAACTCACCATCCCCGTCCTGCCACTCGACCAGCAGCAGGCGTATGGAAGTGCCTTCCGCCGACTCGTCGAGTTCCGCACCAAACTTGACCAAGCCGCGGCCACCGGGGCGGCACTCGCCCGAGACATCAACGAAGGCCTCATCACCGGGACCCTCGGCACACCGTCCTGACCAGACATGTCCTCACGGCCGTTACAGTCACGGCGGAGCGACGAGGAGGTGGCGTACCCTGGTCCCCGTAGCGAGGTCCGACGCCGGACACCAAGTGAATGAAACTGACGAAGTTGATCTTTAGCGGCGCAGGTCAACAAGCCTGCTCCCCGCGCACGCGGGGGTGATCCGTCCCTCGGCCTCGGCGCGGCGGACACGTCGGCCTGCTCCCCGCGCACGCGGGGGTGATCCCACCGCAGCTTGCTGCTCATCCACTCATGGTGGCTGCTCCCCGCGCACGCGGGGGTGATCCCGCTGTAGCCATGACCGGAGTATTCGCCGAACACTGCTCCCCGCGCACGCGGGGGTGATCCCGGGGGTCAACTCCGATCCGGTCGGGGGCGGGGCTGCTCCCCGCGCACGCGGGGGTGATCCGACCGGGGACCGGAACCTGTCAAGTCAACTGAGACAGTTTCTTGATTTTGTTTAGCTTTGTGCTGTTGGAAGGCCGGTGGCCGCGGCGGCGGCGATCTGTTCGAG
>NZ_JBITMV010000031.1:0-32338 GCF_044466625.1 Micromonospora sp. NPDC049366 | reverse complement strand
CGCTCCGGCTGCAGACCCGGAAGCTCCTCACCATAAAACCACTTGAAGAACTCCGCCAGATCCTCAGAACTCTGAAAAGCAGGCACCGCGTCAACCTCTCACCATGCAGCGACATGGGGCTGGGCCACCCGGTGGCACAGCCCCATCGCTATTAAAGTATTGCCTATGTCCGGTTCGGGACGTTCTTGGTGTCAACGCTCCGGGCCAGCTTCTCGGTCATATCCTCAGCGTCCCGAAGAACCTTGTGCAGGTTGTCGACGCTCTTGGAGTCGGTATCAGAGAGCGAGCCGAACGCCTTCACCAGGGTGCGGAGCAACTCGATCGGTCGCTCCATCTCCTTCACCACCTCGCGGTCCATGCTGCAGTGCTGCTCACCGGGAGGCCAGTTGGTCCGCAGGGCATTTTCCAATGTCGCACTAGCCTGCTCGACTTTGGTCCTGGAACCCTCCAGTTCCGCGCTTCTGATCAGCTCTGTATCGGCGCCGACCTTCGGCATCAGGACTCCTCTCGCCGCGCGCTGTTCGACGGCAGGTTCGAGAACATGCGGTCGGCGGCACGCATTGCCTGGGACATGATTTCGTCGAATTCGACCGAGCTGTTCAACAGGTCGAAGGCCGGCATACCGCCCGGCAGGAACGAGTCGAGCAGCTCCGTCGTACCCGCGCGGGCCTGCGTCCGCGCCGCGTCGATGGTTTCCACCAGCAGCGCGCCGAGTTCGGCGGGGGCCATCTTCCGGTAGGCCCCGGTCGGGAAGCTGATCTCGACGACGTCACCCTGACCGTCAACGGTGACGCTCACCGCTCGGTTCTTGGCGGTCAACGTCGACGCCTTCTCCGCCAACCGCCGTTCGAACTCGGCGATGGCATTCTTCTGCTCTTCGAACTCGGCGTACGCCTGCTCGAACCGGTTGTTCAACGGACTGGACACAGGAGCTCCCTTCAGTTCAGTAACCACGGCTTTGTCGGCCGGTGCCGCGAGACGGTGCGTACGGCGTGCCGGGCGTCTGCGGGACGGCGGGCCGAGTGGAGTCCACTTCGGGTCCGTCGAAGGTGTCGTCTCGGCCGATCACCCCGGTCAGCACGTCTGGTTCGGTGCCCCAGACCTCTTCTTCCTCGGCCAGCCAGGTCTTCCGCTCGCGGTCCTTCTCCTCGCCGCCGCCGCCCATTCCGCCGCCGCCCATCGGACCCATCGGGCCCATCGGACCCGTGGGCGATCCGGCGGCATAGGGACTTCCGAGAGCGGGCACCGCGGCGCTACCGCTACCGGCCGTGGGCGTCGCCAGGGGTGCCGGCCCGAGTGGACCGATCTGCATTCCACCCACACCCGCGGTGGCGCGCTCGCCTGGCATCCCACCGAAGGAGTCGCCACCGATCCCACCGCCCGTGCCACCGAACATCCCCGGCAACGGCTTCCCACCCGGCAGGTCATCGGTGTCGATCGTGGTCGGCCCCTCCTCGAAGTCACCGGCAGGGCCGCCGATCACACCAGGGCCGGGCTTGCTGTCGTTCGGCGACGGACGTCCGGCGCCACCCGTCGGCGACCCGATCGAACCAAGCCCACCACCTGTGCCGAACCCGCCCGGCGGCAGCGCTCCGATCCCACCGGTGGATCCACCAACTTCACCGAGGCCGGTGCCGGGAGTCACCCCAGGGGGGTCACCCAATCCCAGGCCATCACTGGTGAGACCACCTGGCGCCCCCAGATCAGGCATTCCCGCGCCCCCACCGGTCCCGGTCTGGACACCATCGCCGAGCCCCGGGATCTCGGATTCGAACCCACTCGCCGGCGGCAGATCACCGAGGCCAGGGCTTCCCGGGCCACCGATGCCGAGACCCTCGCCGGCACCACCGATGTCGGGGCCCTCACCGGCACCACCGATGTCCGGGCCTTCACCGGCACCACCGATATCGGGACCCTCACCGGCACCACCGATGTCCGGACCACCCGCACCACCGATGTCCGGGCCCTCACCCGCGCCACCGACATCGGGACCACCGGCACCACCGATATTCGGAACACCGGAGCCGGCACCCCCGCCCGTCGGCACCTGGGACGGGGTCAGCATGTTCGTCACAGTCTCGTCAAGGCTGTTCCGAAGAGCACCGTAGATGGTGCGCATGTTCTGGTCCAGCTCGTTCAGACCCCGCTGGAAGACGGCATGCATGTCCTGGTTCAGCCGAGCCCACTCGAAATCGAAGGCGAGGTTGTACTGCCCGGTAATGCCGTCCCCGATGGTCAGGGTGAACATCGCGTTGTCACCAGGGCCGCTCACCTGGGTCTTGATCTGGTCCAACACCCGAGTGATGATCTGATCCGGCTGGTGATGCCAATAAGCCGACCAGTTCGACCAGGCCTGCCGGACCTGATTCCAGAAGTCCTGCGCAGCATGCCCGTTCTTGTGCAGCATCTCCGTCCAGTTTTGACTCGACTGGAGATCGTCGTGAAGGACCTGTAATTCTTTCCGCAGATTCTCCAGCGACTCACGGTACGCAGTCGCCGCTGCACCGGACAACCCCGACTGGCCGCCCGCCAGGTCATTGATTTCTCGCCGCAGCTCCGCGATCGCGTGGTTCAGCCACGTCTCCGCGTTGTACATGCTCTCCGCTGCCGTGTGAAACGACTGCGGATCCAACGGCAGCGGGGTGGCGGGCGTGAACAGGGTGTCCCGTGACCGGTTCCAGAACTCCTTGTAGAAGCGCTCGTGCAGAGACTCGCCCTCCCCCCCGACAAACCAGTCGACCCGCGCCCGGACAGTCAGGTACCACCAGTCCGTGAAATGGTTGCTACCCTCGGTCGTGCCCAGTCGGCGGAAGAAGTAGAACTCGTTGTTCTTCTGCGAGTGCTCGTTCTCCCCAAAATCGGGGAGGTTGTTGATGGTGATCTGAATACTGGTCAGGTTGATCCACGGGTTGCTGAGGAATGGGGTGCGGTCAACGGCCGGCATTCCAAGGATCTGCAGCAGCCCGTCTTCCCACTTGAGGCTGTCCAGGCCGGTCGCCGGCGTCGGCTGCGTCATCGTTACTCCTAAGTCAACACAACATCGAAGCTGGACCGACCTGTCGTCTGGCTACCGGGGGGCGCCGCACAGCGGTGCGTACGGCATCCCGGTGTCTGCGGAAACACTCAGTTCCCGCAGGGTCTCGAAAGATCGAGTCAGTTCGGCTTGGTGGTGTTCGTGTTGGTGCTCGTGGTGTTGGTGCTGGTGTTCGGGGTGGGGGTCTTCGTCTGCGTGGTGGTGTTCGGCAGACCCACCGTGTTCGCCGTGTTGACGTTCTTGTACTCGGCATCCTGGCCCAGCCGCAGGTTGACGGTCAGTGCCCGACTGAGCTTGCCCAGACTGGCCTCGTGGGCGGTGAGAGCCGTGTCGACGGCGCCGCCGATGTCCCGCAACTTGGCCTTGAAGTTGACGCCGCTGGGAAACGCGTCACCACCGGCGGCGACCGTCAGGCTGTTGAACGGAAACCCGTGCGGATGGCCGGGGTCGGCCGGATTGAAGCCCGTGCGGACGGAGTTGATCTGGGTGCGCAGCAGGTTGATGCCGTTTCTTGCCTTCTCAAGCCGCTGCTCGTTATAGCTGATTTCGGGCGTGGGCACGACGAACTCCTTTCCTGGAATGGGCAACGACGTACGCCGGAGCAGACACTCCTCCGGTCTCAGGCCCGGAAGGGGCGGCACCGGACGATGCCCGGGCCACCCCCTCCGGACGCACCTCACTGGTAGAGGCTTGCGCCCTGCTGGTCCGCCTGCCGCATGGTCGCCGCGATGTCCAGCAGCGCCTTGCTCGCGTGGGCACCGGCCGCAGTGATCTCACCGTGCTTGCTGGCCCACTGAAGCTGCGCCGAGGTGTAGGCCTCGACCGTGGCACCGTTGTTCGCCGCCTGGTAGATCTTCATGGCGTTCTCCAGGGCGGCGTATGCCTGCTCCAGGTTCTGCGGCACCTTCGCGATCTGGGCCGCGGTGGTCTCCATGCGTTCGGGAGTACCGGTGTAACTCATTCCTGTTCCTTTCCCGTTGAGAGCGTTGGGCTCGCTGGCAGAGCTTGCGCGGATATCAGGCGGAGGCCCAGTTGCCCAGACCGGCACCCACCGACTGGGCGGCGCTCATGTTCGCGTCCTCGGCGCTGGTGGTGATCTTTCCGGTGGCACCCACCTTCTGCTCGATCTCGCTGCGCGTGTTCTCGAGCCAGGTGGTCGCGTCGTTCAGGGTGGTCAACCCGTTGTTGTACGCCCTGGCGGACTGACCGGTGTAGTCCCCGGCGAGGTCGGACTTGGCGTTCTCGATGGCAGTCCTCGCGGTCATCAGGGCACTACCCATCTCACCGAGAGCGTTACCCAGGGCCACCCGAGTGTCGTCATCTACGCTGATCCCAGGCTGCGTCACCTTGGTTCTTCCTTTCCTGTCCGGTAAAGAAACGGCTCCGGCGGAACCGTCCAACATTGGGGGCTACCGACCGCCACCCGGCGCGGCCGACTCGAGCAGCGGACCGGTCGGCAGCAGCTCCAGCAGCCGGCGGGGCACAGGGCGGGCTCCCGTCGGGGGGTAACCGAGCTGACCAGCCACCTGGGCGGAGGCCAGCGGAAACTTCACGCCGACGTCAGTGACCAGGTAGAAGCCGGAACCGGCCGCCTGGTCCTGCCGGCCGGCCAGCACCAGTCCACCCACCCCCGACTGGGCGGTGATCCGGGCGGCGGTCAGCGACGTGCGGGTCACGCCGGCACTGTCGGAAACCGCGTCCGAGGCGGGAACCGGCTGTCCGGCGGTCACCTCGACCCGGCCGTCCGCCATCGTGTGCCGGACACACCAGGTGCCGTCCGTCGGCAGCGCCGGCAACCAGGGCGGAGCCTCCGGCACCCCGGTGGGCAGCACCGCGCGGGTGGAGACCGGCAACCGGGCCAGCGCCGCCGGGCTCAGCTCCGACGGCGTCACCGCGCGTCCCCCGTACAGCTTCGTGGTCGCCTCATCGGCGGCGACGATCGTGTACGCGAAGGTGTTCAGCTCCGCCAGGCCGTCGTTGAGCAGCAGGTACCGCCGCTCCTGCGATTCGGCACCACGGGCCACGAACAGTTCGCCGATCCGGGCCTGCCGCCCGTCGATCATCGGCCCCGGCGAGCCTCGCCCGGCTACCGGCACCGGGGTCAGGTCCGGTCCGACCGGCACCAGATCCAGCCAGCTCGCCTCCACCGGCACCGCACGCTTGTCGTAGCCGAACAGCCGGGCCAACCAGGGCTGCGTCACCCGTAGCCGCCGGCCCTGCCAGATGAGGAAGGTCTGCCCGCCCGCGGTGGCCACGGCCGCCTCGCCAGGGCCGAGCACGGCACCGCCGGCCCCCGCCGGCCCACTGATGCTGAGGGTGGTCCCGGTGGACAGTGCGCCGGCCTGGTCCCGCACGGCGAGCGCGCACGCCGTCCAGACCTGCTCCCCCACCTTGCCGGGGGCCGGAAGCGCGTCCGGGGCACCGACGATGCCGACCGGCTGGCCGTGCGGCACGCCCTTCAAAGAGTTGCGGGAGACCGAGACGACCCGCGGTTCCCCGCCGAAGAGCAACCGGGTCGACGCGTGGTTGAGCACCGGGTGCAGTGCCTCGCCGGCATAGACGTAGCGGGTGCCGGTCTCCTTCTCCAAGACCAGGACGCCCGGGGTCCGCCACCTGGTGGCTCCACCGGGGACGAAGTACCCGTAGACGGCGAACCCGACGATGACCAGGGCTGAGACCAGCAAGCCACAGATTGTTCCGACGGTCATCCGCCGGTGCGGATTCTCCAGTCCGTCCGGTTCGGCCGCGACCAGCGCACCAGACAACCGGCCCAGCACGTACGACTGCGCCTGGACCTGATCACGACGGGCCTGCACGGCTCAGCCCGCCAGCGCCCGGGCTGCGCCGTACGCACCCAGCAGCGCGAGCAGGATCGGCAGCATGGCGACGGTGCTCAGCAGCTGCGCGATGTCGCCGACCCGGCCCCAGTACGGCATGATCCGGCGGTTCGGCAGCTTGCTGCCGAGCGCGAAGAGCGCCAGCCCGGCGATCGGCAGCGAGCCGGCCGCCACCGCGAGCCTCGACAGCGGCGCCGCGGCGGCGAGGGTGAGCAGCGCCATCAGCGCCAGGCCGAGCGCGGCGGGCACGGCCGACGCCAGCCGGTGCCAGGCGCTGGTCATCGGACGCAACGCCAGTAGCCGGACCAGCGCGACCAGCCCGGCGAGCGTCCACGCCGCCCAGCCGCCGGTCAGCACCAACAGGAGCATCGCGATCGCGGTGGCAAGCCCGTTCCCCAGGTAGAGGCCGGTCATGAAGCGGTCGGCCCGGGCGGTCTGCGCGAGCAGCACGTCGCTCGGCTCCGGGTCGATCTCCTCCTGCAGGTGTTCCGGCTCGGTGGGCAGCGGGGCGAGCCGGATCTTCGCCAGCTTGAACGCGATCAGCGGAACCGGCACGGTCAGCACGGTCGCGAGCACCACGACGACCGCCGCCGCGCTACCCGCGGGCTGGTTGAGGAACGCGGCCAGTCCGGCGCCGACGGCCCCGTACACCGCCGCGCTGAAGACCCCGACGGTGAGCGGACCGGCCCAGCCGAGGAGAAGCCCGGCGAGCAGCGCGATCACCCCGGCGGCGACCGCGCCGGTGAAGAGCTGCGCAGAGCCGAGGCTGAGCGACGCGTCGCTCTGCGTGGCGTCCGGTGCGATCAGGCCGGCCAGGAACGCGTAGGCGATCCCACCCAACGCCGCGACCAGCCCGAAGCCACGGTCGCCCGCGGCCCGGGTGCAGCTGAACGCGCCGCCCAGGCAGATCAGCGCGATCAGAGCGGCGGCGAACGCCCGGGCGATCGGCGGGCCGGGCAGCGCCACGACAACAAGTCCGAGCACGAGGAGCAGAACCAGCACGCCCAGCGCGGACCAGCGGATCATCTCCGGGCGCCAGAGGCCAGCGCGGCTGCGGACTCCGGTAGCGAGTCCGTCCGCGAGGTCGTCGAAGTGCACGGGTGGAATCTGGTCCGAACGGGGACGCAGGTAGACCTGGTCGCCGTCGTGCAGCCCGAGGGAGGCGACACTGTTCTCCTCGGCCAGGGGTGGTTCGCCCAACCGTTGCAGCACCCAGCCCCCGTGGGCCAACCCCGCGTCGGCCAACCCGTCTCCCAGATGGGTCAGCAGCACAGGCAGCAGGTCGGCAACCGGCACATCTGCTGGTACGGCAACCTCCAGCTGCCGCTGCGGTCCGTGGACCACGAGGCGGCACATGTCGGTGGCGGCAACAGTCATGACAACCACGACGTGGTCGTCGGGCAGCGGGTTCAAAAACGAACCGAACGAAATTCGCCTCACCCCGGCGACGCGTTGATCCGATCGTGGGCGGCATCCGTCGTAATGGTCGGACTCGGCACGGCCACCTCGGCGCCAGTCCAGGAGGCGGGTGTTCTCCCGCGGAGCGGAAGGCTATCCCTTTGAGTACGCAGCTGTTCCGACGTCCGGCGCGTCGTGTAGGGCCGGAGAGGCCGTCCGGTGACATCACTCTGCAAGAGCCGCCGGAGTTGCCGCAGACGCAGAGCAACGGCATGCGTCACGCGCTGATGGTGCTGCCGATGGCGTTGATGTCCGGCGTGATGATGCTCATGTACATCACCATGTCCCGAGGGCCACTCACCTTCGTGATGTTGGGCCTGATGGCGGTGGCCATGGTCGGCATGCTGCTCGGCCAGGTCCTGGCCGGAGGCATGGAACGCAAGAGACGCCTCGGCGGTGACCGGCGGGAGTACCTGCGTTACCTGGCGCAGAACCGCAAACGGGTCCGCAAGGACGTTGCCCGCCAACAGGAGGCCAACGACTGGCAACACCCGGACCCGCACTCGCTCTGGTCGCTGGTGATGACCACGCGACGGTGGGAACGCCGCCCCGCCCACCCGGACTTCCTCGAACTACGGGTCGGCACCGGTGAGCAGCGGCTCGCGATGCGGATCACTCCGATGCAGACCAAGCCGATCGAAGATCTGGAGCCGCTGTCGGCGAAATCGCTGCGCCGATTCATCCGGGCCTACACCACTCTGGCGGACCAGCCCATCGCGCTGTTCCTGCGTGGCTTCGCCCAGGTGCGGATCGCCGGGGAGCAGCAGGAGCGGCGGGCGTTCGTCCGCGCGCTGCTGAGCCAGGTGGTCACGTTCCACGCTCCGGAGGAGGTGCGGCTGGGGCTCTGCGTGGCCGACGACGGGGTGGCCACCTGGGAGTGGTCCAAATGGCTGCCGCACCTGCAACACCACAGCGACCATGACGCCGCCGGCGCCGTACGGGTGGTGGGCGAGAGCATCGAGGCGGTGGAGCGGCTCTTCGGCGAAGCGTTCGCCACGCGGCCCCGGTGGGAGTCGGGTGCGGTCCCGAGCCGCGACGAGCCGTTCGTGGTGGTGATCCGCGACGGTGGCCGGCTCGGCAGCAACAGCCGGTTCGCGACCGCCGGCTACCGCAACGCGGTCCTGATCGATCTGGACGACCCGACGCCGGCCAGCGGCAAGGGCTCGATCTGCCTGGCGGTGGAGGGCGACGACCTGCTGATGGTCCGGCGAGACCGGGTCGGGAACGAGGTACGCACCCGGCTGGCCCGGCCGGACCGGCTGAGCGTGGCCCGGGCGACGACGATCGCCCGGCTGCTGTCGCCGTACCGGATCGGTGTCGTCACCGAAACCGCGGCGGACACCCTCGCCTCCGACTTCGACCTCGGCACGATGCTGAACATTCCGGATGTCAAGCGGTTGGACCTGGCGAAACTGTGGCCGCCCCGCTCGATCTCGGAGCGGCTCCGGGTGCCGATCGGCATCGACGCCGCCGGCCACTCGGTGGAGCTGGACATCAAGGAGTCGGCGCTGGGCGGCATGGGCCCGCACGGGATGCTGATCGGTGCGACCGGCTCGGGCAAGAGCGAACTGCTGCGCACCCTGGTGCTGGCGCTGGCCACCACCCACTCCTCCGAGACCCTGAACTTCGTCCTGGTCGACTTCAAGGGCGGCGCCACCTTCCTCGGCCTGGACCAGCTCCCGCACACGTCAGCGGTCATCACCAACCTGGCCGACGAGGCCGCGCTGGTCGGTCGCATGCACGACGCGCTGCACGGTGAACTGGTGCGCCGGCAGGAGCTGCTGCGCCAATCGGGCGGGTACAGCTCCGTGCTCGACTACGAACGCGCACGCGCCCAGGGCGCGCCGCTCGACCCGCTGCCCACGCTCTTCGTCGTGGTGGACGAGTTCAGTGAGCTGCTCGCCACCCACCGGGACTTCATGGACCTGTTCGTGATGATCGGCCGACTCGGCCGGTCGCTCGCGGTGCACCTGCTGCTGGCCAGTCAGCGCGTCGACGACGGCCGGATCGGCCAGCTCGAATCGCACCTGTCGTACCGGATCGGCCTGCGGACGTTCTCCGCCATGGAGTCCCGCTCGGTGATCGGTGTGCCGGACGCGTACGAGCTGCCCCCCTCGCCGGGCAACGGTTACCTGCGCACGGATGTGTCGACGCTGATCCGTTTCAAGGCCGGGTATGTCTCCGGCGCCTACAAGGAATCCGTCGTCCGGGCCCGGCCGGAGGTGGTGCAGCAGCAGGTCGTGCCCTACCGGTTGGAGCCGGTGGCACCACCGGAGCCGGTAACGGCCCTCGACGCGGACGGTGACGGCACGCAGGAGGCGACCGAGGACGACGGCGGCTCCGAGGCCCCGGGCGGGATGTCCGCCATGGAGACGGCGAAGGAGCGCAGCGTGCTCTCCACGGTGGTGGCCCAGTTGGTCGACCACGGGCCGCCGGCGCACCAGGTCTGGCTGCCGCCGCTGAGCGAGTCACCGACCCTCGACCAGCTGCTCCCGACGCTGGTGCCGGATCCGGATCTCGGCCTCACCGCGCTCGACTGGCCGGGTAACGGCCGGCTCATCGCGCCGGTGGGCTTCATCGACAAGCCGTTCGAGCAGCTACGCGACCTGCTGGTGGTGAACCTGTCCGGCATCGGCGGGCACGTCGGCATCGCGGGCGGACCGCGCAGCGGCAAGAGCACCCTGCTGCGTACGTTGATCAGCGCTCTGGCCCTCACCCACAGCCCTCGGGAGGTGCAGTTCTACTGCCTCGACTTCGGCGGCGGCACGCTCAGCGCGATGGCCGAGCTGCCCCACGTCGGTAGTGTCGCCGGCCGCCTCGACACCGAACGGGTGAGCCGTACGATCGCCGAGGTGGCCGGCTTGATCGGCCAGCGGGAGCGGCGCTTCGCCGAGCTCGGTGTCGACAGCATGGAGACCTACCGGCAGTGGCGTGCGGAGGGTCGGATCACCGACGACCCGCTGGGTGACGTGTTCCTCGTCGTGGACGGCTGGTTCACGCTGCGTCAGGAGTTCGAACAGCTGGAGATGTCGGTTCGGCAGATCGCCGCGCAGGGACTGAATTTCGGATTCCACCTGCTGCTGACCGCGGCCCGCTGGTCCGAGGTGCACCACGCGATGCGGGACCAGATCGGCACCCGGCTGGAGCTGCGCCTCGGCGACCCGGTCGACTCGACCGTCGACCTGCGGATGGCGGCCACCGTGCCGCAGCTGCCCGGACGCGGCCTCACCGCGGACAAGCTGCACTTCCTCGCCGCGCTGCCCCGCATCGACGGCAAAGCCGACCCGGAGAACCTGTCCGACGGGGTACGGACGCTGGTGTCCATGGTGAGCGAGTTCTGGACGGGCGATTCGGCCCCGCCGGTGCGGACCCTGCCGGCGGTGTTGCCGGTCGAGTCGCTGCCCGCGCCACACAGTGATCTGCAGGTGTCGTTGGGCTTGGACGAGGCCACGATGCAGCCGCTCTGGCACGACTTCGCCGAACTGCCGCACCTGACCTCGCTCGGCGACAGCCAGAGCGGCAAGACCAACCTGCTACGCCACCTCGCCCGGGCGGTGACGTCCCGGTACACCCCGGCGGAGGCCCGGATCCTGATCGTCGACTACCGTCGGCAGCTCTTCGACTCCGTGCCGCAGGAGTACCGGTTGGGTTACTCCGTCTCCGCGGATTCCACCAAGGCGACGGTGGCCGACGCGGTGGCGGGTCTGGCGCCCCGAGTGCCGGGTAGCGACATCACCCCCGAGCAGCTCCGCCGTCGGGACTGGTGGACCGGGCCGCGTCTGTTCGTCCTGGTCGACGACTACGACCTGCTCGCCGGGCACGAGAGTCCGCTGCTGCCGTTGCTGCCGTACCTGTCCCAGGGGGCGGACATCGGTTTTCACCTGGTGCTGACCCGGGGTGCGTCGAACGTGATCCGAATGTCGATGGACCCGCTGATCCGGCGGTTGCAGGAGACGAACAGCCCGGACCTGGCGCTCTCCTGCCCTCCGAACGAGGGGCCGTTGCTCGGCAACACCAAAGCGCGGCACCTGCCACCCGGACGCGCGCTGCTCTGCACCCGGCGCGGGGCACGCCTGATCCAGACCCCGTGGATCCCGCCGGAGGAGCAGCCGGCGTCGGCGGGCACCACGACCGCCTGATCAGCGCCCGCGGTGCCCGTCGGGGAGGCGAACAACCCGGCGGGCACCGCACCGGCACCAGCACGCCCGGCGCCGGCGACGACTACGCCCGTCCGGGTGGTCGACGGCGCCGGGCCCGGCCCGCGGAGGAGCGGGTCGGGCCCGGCGAGGACGGTCACGCCCGCCAGCGGCGGCGGCGTCCCCACCGGATGGTCAACCGCGACAGATGCGCCAGCCCGGCCAACCCGACCACACCGACGGCGACCAGAGCGGCGATCAGCGTCCTCGGGTCGGCCGGCTCGGCGACCGGCAGCGGGGGGAACACCGGTGCCTGGGTGGCCAGCGCCGTCTCACGCAGCTCCACCGCGGTCAGGGCCTTGTACACGTCGAGGATGCCGTACCCGACCTGGGGAACGGGCCACGTGCCGAGCGGGTGCTCGGCGGCCAGCTCCAGCCGGTGCCGGACCTCAGCCTGAGACAGGTCCGGATGATAGGCGCGGACCAGAGCGGCCGCCCCGGCCGCGTACGCCGCCGCCACCGAGGAGCCGGCCACCGAGTAGTGGCCCGGGCCCTGCGGTGCGACGCTGACCGCGCCGGCGCCCGGGGCAAGAAGGTCGACACCGGCCGACGGTGGCGCCTCCTCGGTCGGTGCGCCGTTCAGGTCGAACCCGCCCACCGCCAGGACGTCCGGGTCGGCGGCCGGATACCACGGTGCGGGAGCCTGGGTGGTGCCGGTCGCCTTCTCGCCGGAGATCGCGGCGACCAGGACGATGTCGCGGCTGACCGCCTCGCGCACCGCGCGACGCAGGTCCGCGTCCGGCGTCTCGGTGCCGAAGCCGATCAGAATGACGTCGGCCTTCGCCGCCGCCGCGGCCCGGATGCCGGCGGCCAACGCACCGTCCGGCACCTCGCCCTTGGCGTTCACCACCCGGATCGGCAGGATCGCCGCGCCCGGGGCGACCCCGACAAAGCCGCTGCCGGTGGTGGGTCGCGCCGCCACGATCCCGGCCA
Organism: Micromonospora sp. NPDC049366; assembly: GCF_044466625.1. Taxonomy (NCBI): domain Bacteria; kingdom Bacillati; phylum Actinomycetota; class Actinomycetes; order Micromonosporales; family Micromonosporaceae; genus Micromonospora; species Micromonospora sp. NPDC049366. Next base: position 19,880 of record NZ_JBITMV010000031.1, on the reverse strand, counting down.
GTGCGGTACCCCGGCCGAAGCAGTCCCGGTTGCCGGCACCCGACCGCGTGACGTCGGTACCGCTGCGCACCGCGCCGCTCAGCCCGGTGGCCCCGGCGCTCACCCCGCTGTCGATCACCGCCACGACCACGCCGTCGCCCCGGGTCAATGGCCAGGCCGCCGACGGGCCGATCCGACGCACCGCCCACGGCGGGGTCTCGACCACGGTCGGCGACGGACCCAGGCAACCCTTGGTCACCCTGGGTAACGCCGGCGGCTCGGCCGCCCCCGGGGCCGAGCTGACCGGCGCCGCGACCGCCGTGGCGGCGTCAGCCTGCGCCGGCTGCGGCAGCACCGTGCCGGTGACGCCGGAGAGCAGCACCGCTGCCAGGAGCGCGCCGGCAAGCGCGCGGCACGGCCGGATCACCTGCGTGCGGCGGGGCCGGTCGGGCCGGACCCGGGCGTACCGGTGGCAGTTGTCCCGGGTTGCCCGTGACCCCCGGCCGACGTGCTGCCGGAGGTCACGCCCCCGTCGACAGGTGCGGGAGTGTCGATCGGGGACAGCCCGTCCACGCGGTACACACCCCGCACCCGATCGGCCTCACGGCCCAGGTCGGCATCGGATCCGCCGGGTTGCGCGACCGACCCCACCGGTCCGTCGAGCGGATCACCCGGGTTGGCACGACGCACGCTGGCGGGCGTGGCATCGCCGGTTGCGCCAGGCGACGTCGGCGGGCGGCGGAACAGCAGCGCCGCCCCGGCGAGCCCGGCCACCACCAGCAGCGCGACGCTGAAGATCCGCCCCGTTGGCGCACCACCGCCCTCCTGCGGCGCGGGCCTGGCCTCCGCGGCGAGCGCCGTGGTGACCGCCGCGTTCGCGTTGACCATCCCCCAGCCGGTGACCGGGTCGGGGTCGGCGCCTCCGGTGTGGTCGGCGGTGGCCTTGATCCGGTTGACGACCTGCGCCGCGGTCAGATCGGGGTAGGCGGACCGGACCAGAGCGGCCGCGCCGGCCACGAAGGCGACCGCGTACTGGGTGCCGCTGCCGGAGCGCATCCCCGAACCGTTGGCCCCGACGGCCGCCACGTCGATCCCCGGTGCGGCCACGTCCACCCCGGACGGCTGGTAGCCCGCCGCCGGCTGACCCTCGGGGCCGAATCCACCGACACGCAGCAGTCCCTCCGGTCCGCTACGGGCGCTCGGCGACGTCGACCCGTCGGTGGCCGCCGGGGCCGGAGCCACCAGAACGACGTCATGCTCGAGAGCCTGCCGCGCCGCCTGCGCCACGGCGGCGTCCGAGAGGTCCACGAAGGCGCCGAGCGCGATCACCCGGGCGCCCGCGGACACCGCGACCTGAATCGCGGTCGCGGCGTCCGCCGCCGTCGACTGCGCCGTCTCCCCCACCACCCGCAGCGGCAGGATCATCGCCTCCGGCGCCATCCCGACCACCGGGTTGCCCCGCTCCGCGCTCCGGGCATCGGAGCCGGGCACACCGGCGGCGATGATGCTCGCCATCGCGGTGCCCGAGCCGAGGCAATCGATGTCACCGCGACCGCTACCGGCCGGGATGTCCGCCCCCACCGCGACTCGCCCGCGAAGTCCCACCGTGGCCGCGTCCACGCCGGAGTCGACCACCGCGACCAGCACACCGTCGCCCCGCGTACGCCCCCACGCCTGATCGGGCGTCATCCGTTGCTGGGCCCACCCCGCGTCCGCACGAGTGGGCAGGGAATTGGCGCACGGTCCCGACGACGGACCGGTGCGCGGCGGCGCGGGCGGGGGCGGCGGCGGGGGCGATCCCGGGCCGGTGCCACCGGCCGGCGCTTCGCTGGGGAGCGGACCGACGCGTACGCCGTCGCCGACCGCGTCCCAGGGCAGGATCAGCGACCAGCCGGCGCGTAGCTGCCTCGACTCGGTGAGAGCCTGACCGTCGGGTTGCCGTCGGCCGACGTTGAGTTGGTAGATCTCCTCGGCCCGGCTGGCGGTGCCGAGAAGCCGTTTGGCGATCGCGGCGAGGGTTTCCGGCCCGTCCTGACCCGCGGCCACCGCGTAGAACTTGACGAACGCGTCGTTCTGGGCCGGCCCGCCGGGCGTGGACGGTGTGGGGGTCGGCATCACCGCGACGGGCATCGACGCGGACGCCGGCACTGCCACGCTCGGCGACTCATTCGCTCCGCTCACCTGCGTCAGGGCAGCCACCAGGGCCGCGCAGCCCAGCACGCTGGACAAGGCCCGTACCTTCGCCGTCACAGACGGTCTCCTTCGCCTCGCGGTGTGCTCGCAAGGCGACGCTGTGGGTCACACCGCAGAGTCGCCCTCCCCGACGACGCTGCCGCGCGCCCCTTGGTTCAAATTCCGCCTCGATCAGCCCTCAGGCCGGGGAGAGCCGCCGGGCGGCTCGGTCAGGGTTTCGGCTCCGTGGCCCGGACCGACCAGCGGGTTCGCATCACCTCGCCGACCAGCACCGGCACCACGTGCCGGCCGGTGCGTGCGGCCAGGCCGCGCGCGGTGGTCAGCTCCACGCCACTCAGCCCGCCGCTGAGGATGACGCCGGGCCCGGCCAGGGCCGCGATCTCCGGCTCCGCGGTCGGGAACGTGGCCAACCGCCGGCATCCGTGCGGAAGGTCGGCACCGAGCAGGTCGCCGACGACGGTCACCGCCAGCCCGGCCGCCCGGAGCTGCTCGGCCATCGCGCGTGCCTGCCTGCGCGCGGCCGTCGGCGTGCCGGTGATGGTGAGGATGTCGGGGGTGGCGGCGAGGTCGGCGACGAACCGTCGCCCGCCCTGGCGCCCGAGGACGAACGGCAGCGTCGCGTCCGCGAGCGACTCGTCGCGAACCCACGCACAGGGCACGCCGCGAGCAGCGCCGGCAGCGACTCCGATCAGGCGTACGTCGAGCCGATCCGGCGGGTCACCCGCCAGCGAGTCGAGAACGACGATGACGCGTCCCGACTCCCCCATCGCTGCCACCGGTTGGGCCGGGACAACCTGTCGGGTGCCGGCCGGGTCCACCACGGTCTCGACCGGCGCCGCCACGGTCTCCGCCGGGGCCGCCGCCGCCTCAGCCCGCACCACCACGGGTTCAGCCGGCACCGTCACGGTCTCCGCCGGCACCGCCACGGTCTCCGCCGGCACCGCCACGGTCTCCGCCGGCACCGCCACGGTCTCCGCCGGCACCGCCACGGTCTCCGTCGGCACCGTCGCGGGTTCAGCCGGTGCAGAGTCGACCTTCGAGGACGTCTCCGCAGCCAGGCCGGGCGCCGGCGCGGGCTTGTGAGTCCGGCGGCGGGTCCGGTGCAGCCACAGCCCCGCGGCGAGCAGGACCGCCACCACCAGCAACCCGCCGCCGACGAGGTACGGGGTTGCGCTCGTACCGTTGCCGACGGTGGTCGGGCCCGCAGACGGGGCTGCCGACGGCATCGGGAGAGGGCCGACCCGCACCGCCTCGCCATCGGCGTCAGCCGGCAACTCGAGCACCCAGCCCGGTTGCAGCGCCGCCAACGGGTCCGTAAGGCGACCACCGTCCGGCTGCGGGCGGCCCCGATTGAGCTCGAAGATCTCCCGGTAACGGTTGCCGTCGCCGAGCGTCTGCACCGCGATCTGGTAAAGGTACTCGCGCTGGCCGTCCCGGGGTGCGGCGACCACGTAGTACCGGGTCTGCCCCGCGTCCGCCGCGACGCTGGCCGTGGGGGCCGGACTGCCCGCCCGCCCGGGCGCCTCCGCGCTCTGCGGCGCACCGGCCAGCACCGCGGTCGCCATGGGCAGCGGTCCCAGCAGCGCGGCGACACCGAGCAGCGGCAGCATCAGGCCGACGCGCAGCCCACCGACACCCGCCCTCGCCGAGCGCACCCGCAAACCTCCGCATCGACCACCGCGGTTCCCGACCCGCCTGCCCATCCGCGCACCATCCCTCGCCGAACGTCCACCCGCCGGAACGGCCAAGACCGTACGCGATCCGCCCGCACCCGACGAACAGCGTCACCGCCCGATCCCACGGCGACCCCTGGAAGCAATTCGTCGGATTGATGAACCAGCAGGCCCTGCGGACCGTCGTGCATCCGGAGACTGCACGCCCGCGGGGAGGAACAACCAGGATGCGATCGATGCCCGGCGCCGGTAGCGGCTCGAAGCTGCGCAAACTGCTCGTCAACGCGCCCGTGCGCGCGCAACGCCCGTCGGCGCCGCTCACCCCGGACGCACGCAAGCCCTCCGGCGGGTTGGCCTGGCTCAACGCCCCGGGACGGCGGATCGCCGCGGCCACCGTGCTGCTGTCGCTGTCCGCCGCGTCCGGGGTGGCAGCCGTCTCCGGCTTCAGCTTCGGATTCGGTGACGACGGGGTCCGTGCCGGCCGGGCGGTCCCGGCCAGTCAGGTTCAGGCGATCTCCGCGGCCGCGCTCGCCTGTCCGACGCTGTCCCCCGCCCGACTCGCCGGGCAGTTGATGGCCGAGTCCGGATTCGATCCGGCCGCCCGCTCCGAGCGCGCGGGCAAGGGCGTCGCCGGTCTGAGCGAGGCGGTGTGGACCGACTGGAAGCCCGGCCCGCAGGCGCGGCGGGAGGACCCGGCGGCGAACATCGTGGCGCTCGCCCACTACATGTGTGACCTCTCCGGCCAGGTCCGGCGGCACACGGCGAAGGGTGAGCAGTGGCGTTTGGCGCTCGCCGCGTACCACTCCGGAGTGCCGGCTGTGCGCGACGCCGACGGTATCCCGGATCACGCCGAGGAGTACGTCAGCACGGTGGCCGGCTACGCCGCCTGGTACGCCCGCCAGCCGGAGTTCCGCCGAAGCGGCCCCAACCGCTCGCCCGGGCCCGTCGGCGGTGTCGCCCCGACCGCGGGCACGCCGGCGGTACCGGTGCCGGACGCGTACCTGCCGGCGATCGTGGCCGCCGGCAAGGACTGCGCGGCGGTGCCCGCGACCCGGATCGCCGCCCAGCTGATGGCCTCCTCGGCGTTCAACCCGAATCTGTTCGGCGCCAACGGGACGCAGGGCATCGCGCAGTTCAACCCTGCCGTGTGGGCCGAGTACGCCCCCAATGCCACGATCACCTCGCCGTGGTATCCCCAGCAGGCCATCGTCGCGCTGGGCGCGGTGATGTGCCGCCTGGTTGAGGAGTTGGAGCAGGTGGGCGAGGGTGACCCGTACCAGAAGGCGCTCGCGGCGTTCCAGTGGGGACCCGAGGCGGTGCAACGCGCCGGCGGCGTGCCGGACTCGCCGGCGGTGCGCGAATTCATCGCCCTGACCGAGGGCTACCTCGCCGACTATCAGCGCGACTCGCGGCTGCCGGGTCCTCGACCCACCACTGCCGCGGGCGATCCGTCACGTACGCCCGGCGAGGCCGGCGCCCCGTCGAGCCACTCCCCCGCGGAGTTGGCTCAGGGGGCGACGACCTCGGGTGGTGGTAAGACCTCCGGTGGCGGCACGTCCACCGGCGGCGGCACGACGTCCGGCGGCGGCACGACGTCCGGTGGCGGCACGACGTCCGGCAGCGGTACGACCTCGAGCGGAACCCAGCAGCCGACGAAGCCACCGACCACCAGCACGACGCCGGCCGGCCCGACGCCGCTGACCGGAGCCGTGCAGATCGTCAGCCATGCCAGCGGCAAGTGTCTCGACGTGACGGACGGCGCGTACACGAGCAACCCTCAGCTGCAGATCTGGACCTGCAACGGCGGTCCGAACCAGGCGTGGACGGCCTACAGCGACGGGACGCTGCGGGCGTTCGGTCGGTGCATGACCGTATCGGGGGGCTCGACCGCGGACGGCGCGAAGATCATTCTGAGCACCTGCAACGGCAGTACGTCGCAGTTGATCGCGTTGAACAAGTCCCACGACATCGTCAACAAGAAGGCGGACAAGTGCGTGGACGTGAAGGACAAGCAGACCAGTAACGGAACGCGGCTGCAGCTGTGGACCTGCATGGGCACCGACAACCAGAAGTGGAGCCGATGAGGCTCCCCGCCTTGAACACGATCATCGGCGTGGAGTGACGGTCGGCGGTGGTGGTGGACCAAGCGCTACCACCACCGCTGTCACGTCGATCTCCGGCATCAGGGCGCGTACGTCCCGGCCGCCCTGGCCATCCTCGCGCGACGCGCGACTCCGCACCCGCGCAGCCCGGCGGCTCTCACTCGTAGCCGAAGTTCTGCGTCCACCACGGACCGCTGTCGAAGTGCACGCCGACACCAATGGTGGCGAAGTCGGGGTGCAACAGGTTGGCGCGGTGCCCGGGGCTGTTCAGCCAGGCATGGATCACCTGCTGCGGCTGCCGCTGGCCGTGAGCGAGATTCTCCGCGGCGGGCTCGGCGTACCCGTGTGCCCACATGCGCTCGAAGGGCGTCACGCCATCCGGGTCGTTGTGGGAGAAGAAGCGGCGCCGTGCCATGTCGGCGCTGTGGCTGCGCGCCGCTTGGCGAAGCAGCTCATTGATCTCCAGTGGGGGCACACCCGCCTTGACTCTGACCTGGTTGGTCAGGCGCACCACCGTGTCCTCGAGGTGGGTCCGGTAGGTGTCAGGGCCGATGCTGACCGCTGGTCGAGCGGAACGGGTCAGGGCGTCCCGCCCGGATCCGCCCCCCACGAAATAGTCGTCGTCTTCGTTCAGTTCATGGAACCGACGCGGCGGCGGCACCTTCGTCATCCTCGCGGCTCCCCGGACCGGCACGGGCGATCCCCGATGTTCACACCTTCTCCTTTTCGGCATGCCTCGTCCTCTTCGGCATGTCGCGGGTCTGCCTGCCGATGATGCACCGAAGCCGGAGCGCACCTGCCCGCGGGGCGTACGGCGATCGGCGGCCGCCCGGCCGCGCGACCTTCCTGGGTCACTCGCGCCGGGCGGGTCCGCGCAGGGCGGGTAGCGTGGTCACCCGCCCTTCGACACCACCTGTCTAGAAGCCCGCCACCGGACGTGGCCGATAGGGAGCTTCGAGCGCCTCGATCTCCGCGTCGGTCAGCTCGATGTCGAGCGCGGCGACGGCGTCGTCGAGGTGGTGCGGCTTGGTCGCGCCGACGATCGGCGCGGTGACCCGGCCGGCCACCCAGGCCAGCGCGATCTGCGCGCGGGGCACACCCCGGTTGGCGGCGACCGCCGCGACGGCCTCCACGATCGCCCGGTCGGTCTCCTCGTAGCCGCGGTACAGGGTGCGGCCGAACTCGTCCGACTCGGTGCGGTTGGTGCTCACGCCCCAGTCCCGGGTCAGCTTGCCACGGGCGAGAGGGCTCCACGGGATCGTCGCGATGCCCTGGTCCGCGCAGAGCGGCAGCATCTCCCGCTCCTCCTCGCGGTAGAGCAGGTTGTAGTGGTTCTGCATCGACACGAACCTCGTCCAGCCGTGCAGGTCGGCCAGGTAGAGGGCCTTGGCGAACTGCCACGCGTGCATCGACGACGCGCCGAGGTAGCGCACCTTGCCGGCCTTGACCAGATCGTGCAAGGCCTCGAGGGTCTCCTCGATCGGCGTCGCGTGGTCGAAGCGGTGGATCTGGTAAAGGTCGACGTAGTCCGTGCCGAGCCGGCGCAGGCTGTTGTCGATCTCGGCGTTGATCGCCTTGCGGGACAGGCCGGCGCCGTTCGGGCCGGGACGCATCCGTCCGTGCACCTTGGTGGCGATGACGACGTCGTCGCGGCTGGCGAAGTCCCGCAGCGCGCGGCCGACGATCTCCTCGCTGCTGCCGTCGGAGTAGACGTTCGCGGTGTCGAAGAAGGTGATGCCGGCGTCGAGGGCCTGCCGGATGAACGGCCGCGCCTGGTCCTCGGGCAGGGACCAGGCGTGGTTGCCCCGGGCGGGGTCGCCGTAGCTCATCGTTCCCAGGCAGACCCGGGACACTTCCAGACCGGTCGAGCCCAGCCGCACGTACTGCACGATGCCTCCGTCGCGGGCGGGGTGGGTTCCGCCCCAGCGCACAGTACTCCGGCGTCAGGCCGGCGACCGCGCGGAGGACGGCCGTATCCACCCGCGCAGCGGTCAGCCGGTCGAGCGCTTGACGAATGTCGGCTAGCGCCATTAGCTTTGCAGCTATGATAGTTAGCTTTGGTCGCCTCGGCCCACCCCGCGACGCGAGCCGCTCGCACCAGCGCCTGGTCGCAGCCACTGGCCCCGCATGTGGCTGGCGACGGCCCCCGAGGGGTGCGGGGTGGTGACCGTCATCCGGGGACTCGGCTTGCTGCTGGTCTTCCTGCTGGAACTCGCCGTGTTGGCGATCGGCGCGCGCTGGGGCTGGGCGCTGGACGCGCCCAGCGCGGTCCGGCTGCTCGCTGCCATCGCCGTGCCGCTGCTACTCGCCGCGCTCTGGGGTGCCCTCGGCTCACCGAAGGCCCGGGTGCCGCTGCGACCATCGGCCAAGCGCGCGTTCCAGGGTGGCTGGTTCGTGCTCGGTGGGGCGATGCTCGCCCTGCTCGGACACGCATGGCTCGGTCTCGCCCTGGTCGCCGCCTGGGTGGCCGTGACCGTTCTGCTGCGCCGCGCCCCGGAAACAGCCGCGTAGCCAGCTTCGGCGACCCCGACAGACTGAGAGCGGTGGTGGTGAGACTTGGTCGCGGTCGACGGGATCAGTCGCTAGTGGACGTCTCTGCTCCAGTCGCGGCATAGCGGGCGGCGATGGTGCGAACGGCCTCGTCGACCACCTGGGTGACGCGTTCGGCGCTCACCTCCCAGCCCGGCACCAGGAGTGTCGGCCAGAAGACGTAGTTGGAGATCATGCCCAGGAACTGGGTGGCTGCGAGGTCAACGTCTTCGACCCGCACCGTTCCTGCTTCCCGCTCGGCTAGGAGATAGCCGCGTACGGACTCGAAGTAGGGCATCTTCCCATGCAAGAACTGCGCGTGGGCCAGCTCGGGGAAACGCGGCAGCTCGGCGATGACGATTCGGAACAGGTCGGTCATCTGAGGCTGGCTCAGCAGCTCAGCGTAGCGGCGACCGATGGTGCTGAGCCCGTCGACGAGGTTGCCCGCCGGCGGCGGACCCTCTTCGTCAGCTGTCGACCAGGACTCGGCGACGATGGCGCCGAACAGGGCAGCCTTGCTCGGGAACTGCTTGAACAAGGTGGCCCGCGAGACTCCGGAGCGCTCGGCGATCTGCGCCAGCGACGTCCGGTCGTAGCCCATCTCGAGGAACAGTGCGGTCGCGGCCGTCACGATCAGCGCGCGCTTCTCCTGGGCGACTCGCTGGTGGTACGTCGTCGCGATCCTGTTCATGGAGCGAGCATACGAGGTGAGTGGCTTGACTCGCCATTCACGCCGACGTAGCGTCAGATCAGAGATGAGTCACTCGACTCACCACCGGTCGGCTCTCATCGCCGATGATCCCGGCCGGACACTCCTCGTGCCGAAGGAAGATCTGTTGAACCGCTTCGACAACCAGACCGTGCTCGTGACCGGTGGGACCGGCGGCCAGGGCTCGAGCCACGTACGCGCCTTTCACGCGGAGGGAGCGAACGTGATGATCGGCGACATCGACGCCGAACGCGGCGCCGCTCTCGCCGACGAACTCGGGCCCCGTGCTCGCTTCACCCGCCTCGACGTCACCGACGAGAGCTCGTGGTCCGCCGCTGTGCTAGCCACCGAAAGCGCCTTCGGCGCCCTGAACGTGCTCGTCAACAACGCGGGCGTCCAGAACCCGCCGGCACCGATCGAGAATACGGAGCAGGCCACGTGGTCGCGCATCCTCGACATCAACCTCACCGGGGCCTTCCTCGGCATCAAGGTCGCCACCCCGGCTCTGCGCCGCGCGGCGGGGGGAGCCATCGTCAACATCGCCTCGACCATGGGGCTGGGTGGCACGGCCCGCTACGCGCCTTACGTCGCCAGCAAGTGGGCCGTGCGAGGACTCACCCAAACGGCAGCGCTCGAACTCGGCCGCGACCACATCCGGGTGAACACCATCCACCCCGGCGTGATCGCGACGTCCTTCATCACTGAACCAGCGGCCGGTGCCACGGCCGCGATCGCCGACTTCTACTCACCCGAGCCGTTCGCCATCCCCCGACTCGGCGAGCCGACCGACGTCACCCGTCTTCTCCTCTTCCTCACGTCATCGGACGCGTCGTTCATCACCGGTTCGGAGTACGTCATCGACGGTGGGCTTCTCCTCGGCCCCGCCCTCCAGAAAGAGACCGCATGAGCACTCCAGACACGACCGGATCGAACGACTTCGCCCGAGACGCGTCTTTGTCCCCTCTGCCCGACCCCATCCGGCGGGCCATCGAGATCACGCCCGCCGCGGGCACCAGGGAGCGAATCATCGACATCACGACGCTGGGGCGCCGCACCGGCCGACCACGCCGCATCGAGATCTTCTTCTACCGAGCCGCGGGCGCAACCTACCTGTGCAGCGGCGCTGGCGGCGCCGCGACCGACTGGCATGCCAACCTTCTCGCCAATCCCACCTTCACCTTCCACCTCAAGAACGGGATCCGCGCAGATCTGCCCGCACGGGCCACGCCGGTCACCGACCCAGCCGAGCGTCAGGCCGTGCTGGCGGAGATCGTCGCGGATCTCAACCAGCCCCACAATCCCGGCACCATCCGACCGACACGGCTCGAAGATTGGGCCGACAGCCGGCTGATGCGCGTCAGCTTCCGCCAGCGGCCGTAATCGCGGACCGCTCGAGAGATGACCTATTCCTAGGGATTCGGTGTGTCGCGGCTAGAGCGGCTCTTCGCCAGATGAGGGTGTAGCCGGCGCGGCGGTCCCGGGATAGCTGTCACGGTCGAAGGTGCGTTCGCCCGATCCGATCTGACAACCTCCTGCCGCCTCGACGAGCTTGGGATCGTCGTCAGCGGCCAGCGTCTCGAGCCAAAGCGCGCCGGCCCACGAGCCGTTCGGGGTGGTAGCCCACGCGCCGACCACCTGGTGGCTGGTTGGCTCACCCCAATCGCGTCCGCACCACCAGGTCGTGCAGGGCGTCCACGGCCGCCGGGTCCGCGTGCTCCGGTAGCGCCGAGTTGTCCCGAGCCGCTTCGAGCTCGGCGCGCAGCCGCGGCACGTCGGCGGCGAGGCGTCGCGCTGCTCCCGCCGGGAGCGGTCCGTGCTCGGCCTCCCGCTTGGCGGCGATGAGATCCGGCACGTACGCCAAGCCCGCCCCGAGCACAGCGAGGTCGGTCTCCACGCGGCCGGTCCGCATCAGGTGGATCCCGGTGAGCAGGACCCGCAGCGTGTACAGCGCGGGCTTGAGCTGCCCGGTCCTGGCGTACAGCCTCTCCTGGCCGGCGGCGAATCCGAGGTAGTGGTGCGCGTGGTGACGGGTGACCAGTCGCGGGGCCAGCGAGACGAGCTCGGCGTGCACCGCCGTGGTCACGACGACCAGCGGCGAGAGCAGCTGCTCCAGGACGTAGCCGTTGCGGCTGTTCAACAGCGTGGCGAACTTCAGCAGATCGTGGCTGACCACGTCCAGCTCGACACCGTCGCGCACGCCCGTGTGCTGCAACGTCTGCGGCCCGCCGCGCAGCCCGACCACCTCCTCGGGCGCGAGCAGGTGCGCCGCCCGCAGATCGAGGTCGGAGTCGACGGACGCGAACCCGTACAGGTGCGCGCCACTGACGGTGGCGAACAGCAGCGGACGCGGCAGGGCGCGGGCCGCGTCGGCGGCCCACTGCGGCACCTCGATGGTCACTGCAGATTCCTTTCGCGTACGTCCGTGAGCAGCCGATCCACGGCCTCCCGGTCGGGCTGATCCGGCAGGGTGGTGGTGGCGGCCGCCTCGGCGAGCTCCACGAACAGCTGCCCCGCCCAGGCGGTGACCTCGTCCCAGGGCAGCTCGCCGCGCCGCACCGCGAGCAGCCGGTCACGCAGGTGCCGAACGTCGACCAGCACCTCCCCCGTCCGCAGCACGTGCGCCCCGGCGACCAGCAGCCGGATCATGTGCATGGCCTGCTTGTGGTTCGTCTCGCCGGTGCGCTCCCGCCGGGCCGCCACCCGGTCGAGCTGATCCCGGGCGTAGTTCCCGTACGTCTCGGCCACCCGCCGCGACAGGAACGCCCGCCGCGCCGCCAGCAACCGCTGTCCGTCCTCGGTGATCGTCTCGACCAGCGGGGACCAGAGGACCTCCAGCACCGTCGGGTTGCCCTGCAGGGCGAGCACGCAGAACCGTTCGAACTCCCAGGAGAACTGCTCCACCGCCGGCCCGTCCAGGTGGGTGGGCGGCTTGTCGAGGCGCCAGAAGGCGCGCGTCGGTGCCGCGTACACGCCCCGCCGGTCGTGGTCGGAACCCGGGCCGTGCAGCCCGTACGCCCGCGATCCGACCACGACGGCGAGCACGGTGTGCCGTTCGACAAGCTCGATCACGCCCGGGAACGCTACCCAACGCCACCCGACACGCGTGATCGTTTTTCAGGCCGATCGGGACCGGCAGCCGTCGTCCGCGCGGTACGCCTTCCAGGTCTCGGCCGGAGTGAGCGGAACGGGTGCGGGCCGCCGAACCGCCGTCGTCAGCTCGACCCGCCGACCCTCGGTCGCCGACCGGAGCAGGGCGGTCATCGTGTCGAGTACGTGCAGCGCGACGTCGCCGCCGGCGCGCGGCGGACGCTGATCGTCGGCTCTGACGAGGTCGATCAGCCCGACGCCGCGGGAAGCCTCGGCGTAACCGGCCCGGGGTTCGAGTACGCGCCATTCGGTGCCGCCGAGCGCGAAGATGCGCACCTCACCGTCGAACGCGTTCGGATCGGGTACGGCGAGCGTGCCGGTCTCCCCGTGCACCTCGATCGGCGCGGCCGTCGTCGCGACGGCGTCGAAGCTCGTGGTGATGGTCGAGAGAGCACCGTTGGCGTGCTCGAGCACGCCGGTGACGTGGGTGTCCACCTCCGCGGGGATCCGCTGCCCGGTGCGCGGGCCTGAGCCGATGACCCGTTCGGTGCGCAGGCGGCTGGCGGCTCCGCGCACCGCGCGCACCGGCCCGAGCAGGTGGATGAGCGCCGAGATGTAGTACGGCCCCATGTCGAGCAACGGGCCGCCGCCCGCCGTGTAGTAGAAGTCGGGGTTGGGGTGCCAGCGCTCGTGCCCGGGGGTGACCATGACGGCCGACGCGGACATCGGGCGCCCGATGAGCCCACCGTCGATCGCCGCCCGCGCTGTCTGCGTACCCGTACCCAGGACGGTGTCCGGCGCGCAACCGAGGCGGACACCAGCCGATGCGGCCCGTTCGACGATCGAACGGCCGTCCGGGAGCGCAACGGCGAGCGGTTTCTCGACATACACGTTCTTGCCCGCCTCGATCGCGCGCAGCGAGATGTCGGCGTGGGCCGCCGGGGTCGTCAGGTTGAGCACCGTCTGCACGTCCGGGCGGGCGAGCAGGCCCTCGACGCTCACCGCCTCGGCGCCGGGAATCGTGGCCGCGACCGCGGCCGACCGGGCGGCGTCGAGGTCGGCCAGCGCGGCGATGCTCACCGCGGGATGGTTCGCGAGTGTGTCGAGGTATGCGCGGGAGATGACCCCGAGACCTACGACGCCGACGCGGTGCGGGTCGCCCACACCATCCCCCTCTCGATGATGGTCCTGACCTCTGCCCGCTCCAGCACGTCAAGGCTGTGCCCCGGGGTCGTCACGACGATGCGCCCGGCGCCCCACAGGCGGGTCCAGATCGCCGGCGAGGTGACCGGCCGGTGCCACGGGTGCCACGGCTGCGTGGGGTGGGTGGTGACGGCCAGTACGTCGATCAGGTCGTCGTGCAGCACCCAGTACTGCTCGGTGAGCAGGTCGAAGTCCTCGATTCCCGCGGTGACCGGATGCTGGCGGCCGAGCTCGGTGAGGCGCACCGTGTGCGGCAGGAAGTTGTCCTCCGGGCCACCGCGACGCTCGCACGGCTCCTGACCCGGATGGGTCGCGAACTGGCCGCCCACCAGGTGCAGGTAGTCCGACGACGCGCGGAACGAGTCCACGATCCCGCCGTGCCAGCCGGTGAACCCCGTACCGGCGATGACCGCCGCGCTGAGGCCCGCCACCTGGTCCGAGGTGATCTGCGACATCGTCACGCACTGCACGACGAGGTCGGTGGCGGCCATCTCGGCGGCATCGGCGTAGATCTCCGTCGACTCCTCGACCCGTACGGCATAGTCGTTGCGTTCGAGGAAGGGAATGAACAGCTCCGTCGCCTTGACCGGCTGGTGCCCCTCCCATCCGCCCCGAACCACCAGTGCTCTCCGCTGCGCCACCCTCGCTCCCTCCCACGACCGGTCGCCACCGGGCCGGCCCTTGCGCCCCGGCGACCTGCCGCCGACGCCCGTGCCTGTCGCGCCCCTGAAACCGTACTCATGGATTCCGCAAACGTCAGCGCCCCCGGACTCAGGATCCACCGCTCGCCGGTCCACTTGGGACAGCGCGTCGACGGCTATGATCATCGATCATGTTCTCGACCGTGTGGCGGCTGCTCACCCGCCAGATCGACACCAACCCGGCCCAAGACGACGCCGTGCTGCGCGAGGCGTGCACGCAGGCGCGGTACGGCTCCGACGACGGGCCGGCCCGGGCGGCGTTGGCCGCCACCCGCGGTGACCACGACCGTCGGGCCCGCTACGTCCGGGTACTGGCCGAATCGACCGCCGGCGGGCTGGGATCGCGAATCGACCGTACGACGGGCCGGGTCGACACCGACGCCGCCTGGACCGACCGTTGGGCGGCGCGCTCCCCCACCAACCCGGATGCGCAGCTCGTGCGGGCCCGGTCGCTGATGGCACGAGCCTGGGAGGTGCGCGGCGAGGACTGGGCCGCCACGGTCCGCCCGGAGCAGTGGGCGGAGTTCGGCCGCCTGCTGCACCTGGCCGGTCAGGTGAACGACCTGGCGATGCGGCTGGCGCCCGAGGACCCCACGCCGTGGGCGATCCGTCTGGATCTCATGGTCGACCAGAGCGCGGCACCGGAGGATGTCGAGGAGACCTGGCGTGAGCTGATCCAGCGGGACCAATGGCATCAGGAGGGACACGTCCAGAAGCTGACCTACCACTGCCGGAAGTGGAGTGGTTCGCACGAGGCGATGTTCGGTTTCGCCCGGTCGGTCGCGGCCACGGCGCCCGCGGGCTCGCCGCTGCACGTGCTGCCGGTGCGGGCCGCCGCCGAGTGGGCGCTGTGGGAGCAGGAACGCGAGACCCCTGGCGTCACCGCCGAGGAGATCGGCCAGCGGTGGCAGCAGGACCCGGTCATGCGGGCCGACCTCGACAACGCACTGGAGCAGTGGTTCCGCCGGCCGGCCGGTCGGCACGCCGACTGGCTCAACGACCTGAACTTCCTGGCGTACGGGTTGGCGCGCACCGGCCGCCACGCGGATGCCGCGCCGGTCTTCGCGTCGATCGGCCGGTACGTGACCGGTGTGCCGTGGGCCTGGTGGGGCGGCACACGTGGTGACGCCGCCTTCATCCGGGCCCGCCGTCGCGCCCGCGCAGCCGCCTGACCACCGACATCGGGTTGCGTGGGTCCGCCCGGGCTGGTGTATCGGGCAGCCCCGCAGCGGGCCCCGCCGAGTTCGGCTGGTTCTCTGGTTGCATCTCGGCGAGCAGACCACAGAGCATGGAACTGTGACTTAAGGTGTAAGTCCGGAACGGCCGTCGTCCCGCGCGGGCGTCCGGTTCAGGGCCGCCGGCCTTCACATTTCCAGCCGGAGAACGGACCGATGACCGAGGGACCACCGACTGCCGACGGCCACCTCGGCCGATCCCGCTGAGATGGACTGGGCCGGGTGGGCGCTGTTCGGACTGGTCGCCACCGCCGCGCTCACCGCGGCGCAGATCACCGCGCAACTGGCCGGTCTCACCCGTCTCGACTTCCCCCTGGTGCTCGGCACCCTCGTCACCGAGGATCCCGACCGCGCCCGGGTCATCGGGTTCTTCATCCACCTGGCCGCCGGGCAGGGCTTCGCGCTCGGCTACGCGGCCACGTTCGCCCTGCTGGACCGCGCCACCTGGTGGATCGGAGCCCTGCTCGGAACTGTCCACGTCGGGATCGCACTGACGGTGCTGCTGCCGCTGTTCCCCGGTGTCCACCCACGCATGGCGTCCCAGCGGGCGGGCCTGACCAGCACGGCCGTCCTGGAGCCACCGGGCCTGCTCGCCGTCAACTACGGCATCCAGACCCCCGTGGTCGCGGCCGTCGTCCACATCATCTACGGAGTGGTCCTCGGGCTGCTCCTGCACGCCGGCTGACCCGCACCGGGCCTTGTCAGGAACGATCTCCATGATCGATGGATCAGACCCGACCCCTCCCCGCCCTCCAACACCGATCAGCGACTACGGGCTGCTGGGTGACACCCGCACCGCCGCCCTCGTCGCCGCCGACGGCGGGATCGACTGGCTCTGCGTGCCCCGCTTCGACGGCGAGCCGCTCTTCGGCCGGCTGGTCGGAGGACCCGAGGCGGGAACGTTCCGCGTCGGCCCGGCCGCACCGGCCACCGTCGCCGGCCGCCGCTACCGGCCGCACACCGCCACCCTGGAGACGACCTGGGCGGTGGGCGGCGATCGGCTCACCCTCACCGAGGCCATGGTGACCGAGGTCAGCGGCCGACTGCTCCCCACGACGCTGATCGTGCGACGGCTGTCCACCGAGGACGCGACGGTCGACGCCGTCGTCGAGTTCGACCCCCGCCTCGGCGTACGGCACCGCCCGCCCCGGGTCCACCACCGGGGCCCGGCCCTGGTGTGTCAGTGGGGAGCTCTCGCGGTCTCGCTGGACGGCTCCGAGGCCCTCACGATCGAACCAGGTCGGCCCGTCCTGATCAGGATTCGACCGGGCCGGCCGCTCACCCTCGTGTTGGCCGTGGCCTACCGGGAGCCGCTGATCCACGTCGACCCCGCGTGGGCCTGGGAACTGCTCGGCGCGGACGAGCAGCGCTGGCGGGCCTGGACCGCCGAGATCGACGGGTCGTTGCCGTTCCGGGAGGAGGTCGTACGGAGCCTGCTGACCATGCGGCTGCTGACCTACTCACCCTCGCGAGCGCCGGTGGCCGCACCCACCACGTCGCTGCCCGAGGACCCCGGCGGGGTACGCAACTGGGACTACCGCTACGTCTGGCCCCGTGACGCCAGCATCGGCGTGAGCGCGTTTCTCAGCGTCGGCAAGCCGGACGAGGCCCGTGGGTTCCTCGCGTGGCTGCTGCACGCCAGCCGGCTGCAGCGGCCACGCCTGCCGGCGCTGCTCACCCTGCACGGCCGCACCGTACCGGCGGAACGGGACCTGCCCGGCTGGCCCGGCTATCTCGGCAGCGTCCCGGTGCGGATCGGCAACGGCGCGGCCGGGCAACACCAACTCGACGGCTACGGCTGGGTGATCGACGCCGCCTGGGCTTTCGTGCAGGCCGGGCAGCCCCTCCGCAGCGAGACGTGGCGGGCGGTACGCGGCTTCGCCGACGTGGTCGCCCGGTGCTGGCAGGAGCCCGACGCCGGCATCTGGGAGGTCCGTCAACCCGCCCAACACGTCCATTCGAAGCTCATGGGGTGGCTCGCGCTGGACCGGGCCCTGCGCATCGCCGACACCCACCCCCTGCCAGACCGTCAACGTCGACGCTGGCGGGAGGAGCGCGACGCCATCGCCGCCGAGATCCGATCCTCCGGCGTCGACCCGACGGCGGCCAGCTACGTCCGCACCTACGGCTCGGCGGATCTGGACGCGGCCCTGCTCGTCCTGCCGCTGCTGGAGATGGAGAGCGTCGAGTCGCCGCGGGTGCGCGGCACCATCGACGCGATCCGGGAGGAACTGTCCGCCGGTGGCCCGCTTCTCTACCGCTACCCGCCCGGACGGGACGGTCTGCCGGGCACCGAAGGCGCGTTCCTGCCCTGCTCGTTCTGGCTGGTCCAAGCCCTCGCCCGCACCGGACGCCGGGCCGAGGCGATCGAGATGTTCCAGGCCATCCTCGACTACGCCAGTCCGCTCGGCCTTTACGCGGAGGAGCTGGACCCCGCGACCGGGACCCAGATCGGCAACTATCCGCAGACGCTCACCCACGCGGCGCTCGTCCAGGCCGCGCTCGCGATTCGCGACGCCCCCACTGACCAGGGCGAGCCTTCTCGATCTTGAATGGGTTCATCCTGTCGGTCGTCGTCGGGGTGATCGGCAGCCGCCGCAGCCCCCGACACCGCGCTACCCGGCCGGCGGATTCGATGGTGCGATCGCGGAGCGCGGTTGGTGACCGTTCAACTCGGCGGCGTTACCGCCCCGAACAGCGCGTTCACCTCCGCGAAGGCTCGCACCAAGTGCGCTTGCAACCCTGGCGCGGGGTCGTCGATCCAGTTCTGGGCCGCGTGATGGAAGGCGGCCCATCCGGTGTGCGCGGCCAGATCGGCCAGCCGGTCGTCGACGCCGCGGCCACGCAGACCCTCCGCGACGGAGGCGGCCATCGCCGCGCCCTTGGCAAGGTCGCGCTCGCGCAGCGTCGGCGTCTCGGCAATCAGCGCCAGCCGCGGCTCGGCGAAGGCCCGGTTGTCTTCCAGGATGTGTGCGGCCTTACGGAAGGCATGCAGCAGCACCTCGGCCGGCGTCGAGCCATCGGGCGCTTCACGTACGTACTGCGCCAGCGCAGCTCGCAGGTCAGCCTCGCCATCGAAGAGCACCTCACGTTTGTCCGGGAAGTGCCGGAAGAACGTCCGCGCGTTCACCCCGGCACGCTGCGCAATGTCGGCCGCGGTGGTCTGATCGAAGCCCCGCTCCCGGTAGAGGTCCAGGGCCGCCTGCTGTAGGCGGCGGCGCGCGTCTGCTCCGCTTCGTGGCACGCATCCAGGATACGCGCCTTAGCGCCAGTGACTGGCGCCACGTTGCGCCACTCGCTGGCGCTATCTGTAAAGTCACTGACTGGCACTAAGAAGTGCCAGTCGCTGGCATTACAGGAGATCGCCATGCATGTCTTCGTCACCGGTGGTTCCGGACAGACGGGCCCCACCGTCGTCGCCGATTTGCTTGCCGCCGGACACACGGTTACCGGTCTGGCACGCTCCGAAGCCTCCGCGACCAAACTGCGCGCACTGGGCGCTGCCGTGCACGAGGGCTCACTGGACGACCTCGACAGCCTGCGCCGCGGCGCTGCCGCTGCCGATGGCGTGCTGCACATGGGCTACGGCGGTGACTTCGCCAAGCCTGAGGAGATGATGCGGCGGGACATCAACGCGATCGACACCTTCGGCCAAGTCCTGGAAGGCACGGGCAAGCCACTGATCATCACGTCCGGAACTCTCGTCATGCCCCTGAATCGGCTCAGTGACGAGACCGATGAACCTCTCGCTGACGGCATTGCGGGGTTCCGGGTCGCCGGCGAGCGGGCCTGTCTGGCTCTCGCCGCACGGGGAGTGCGCGCGATCGTCGTACGCCTGGCCCCGACCGTGCACGGGCCGCACGACCACGGGTTCATTCCCATGCTGATCGCGACCGCCCGCAAGAGCGGCGTGTCGGCGTACGTGGACGACGGGGCCAACCGGTGGCCCGCCGTGCAGCGGCAGGACGCGGCGCAGCTGTTCCGACTCGCGTTGGAGAAAGCTCCTGCCGGCAGTGTGCTGCACGGGGTGGCCGAGACTGGTATCGCCTTCAAGGACATCGCCGAGACGATCGGCCAGGGTCTGGGCCTGCCCACCGCCTCCCTCACCAAGGACCAGGCAGCCACCCACTACGTGAGCCCGTTCATGGGAATGCTCTATGGCGTCGACGCCCCGGTCTCCAGCATCCGCACCCAGCAACTGCTCGGCTGGACGCCCACCCGCGAAGGCCTGCTACAGGATCTGCGGCACGGCGACTACCTCACCGTCGATGAGGAGCATGCCTGACGACAACCAGCGTCCCGCGATCAAGACACCCGGGTCGGGCCGGGGTGCCTGGTGCGCACCGCCGACCCGACCACTGGGGGCGGGAAGGGCTAGTACTCCAACGTCACTTGGCTTCGGCGTTGGGCGTGGCGGGGGCATGAAGACGGCCACCGCGTTGATCATCGATGGTTTGTGAGGACAACCG
>NZ_JBITMV010000030.1:0-33933 GCF_044466625.1 Micromonospora sp. NPDC049366 | reverse complement strand
ACGCACGTCATCGCGGACGCCATCGGCGTCCCACACCGCGGTGCGCAGCAGCCGCTGCATCGCCTGCGGATCAGCGTGACCCGCCCGTTCCGCAACCGACCAGCAGGTCTTGCGTTCCACGCCCGACAACAGTCCTTCCACGAACTGCCCGGCGGTCCGGCGTGGCTCCGCCCGCACGAACCGGCCCGCGACACGCGCCACCGCCTCGTCCAGGATGACCCGCCATCCGGCGGGGTCTACGCTGTGGCACGCGGCCACCGCACGATCCTCGGTTGTCCTCACAAACCATCGATGATCAACGCGGTGGCCGTCTTCATGCCCCCGCCACGCCCAACGCCGAAGCCAAGTGACGTTGGAGTACTAGGTGCCGGACCTGCCTCGGTGCCCAGCCTGCTCACCCGTCGCAGTTGAGCCGCCTGAGGTTGAGACAGGCCAAGACTCGTCGATGAGTTTCCGACGCCAGGGGTCCACAGCGTGCAGACCGGTCGAACCGGCAGCGGCTACCTCGCCGGGCGCACTGCCGCCTGAAGTCCTTCAGCGCAGACCAGCGGCCGAGCAGCATGCTCACGGGACCGTCCGCCCAGGTGCCCGTTCCCGTCCCGGTCGGGCGACCGCGTGCGCCGGTGCCTCACACTGGGGCGGTTACACGCTCTCAGGAGGCGGTAGTGACACATAGGAGGGTCTCGCCCACACAGGGCCCAGGCGACGAGCGCAGCGACCGGCGAGCCCGCGGCGTCCGGATCGCAACAGTGCTCACGTTGGTTGTGGCGGGGCTGGGGCTTGTGCTGAATCTGACGAACGTTGCCGGCTTCCTTCGCGATGGGTCGCCGACCGATCCCCGTCCGACCCCCACTGGCGAACCCGCCGTTCGCCCTACCCCCTCCGAGCAATTCACGTACCAGGCAACCGTGCACGATGGCCGCCGTGACCTCTTCGAGGGGCAGCTCTACGTCACGACCGACCAGACGGTGAAGGTCGCCGAGTGGTTCACTATCAGGGTCCTCATCTGCGGCCCAGCCAACAGCGACGAACTCTGCTCCGACCCGGCGGAACCGACAGGCGTTGGTGCCACCCCTCGGCGCCCGCCAGGCAGCATGACGGTACCGATCGGCGGGCGCGTTGGCGTCACTCTGACCTCCCCCTACAGCGAGGTCGACATTAAGGACGATCTAAACCCCGAGGGCGGCGTCCAACCAGTCACCGAACCCACCGATGCCGCCACCTGGATCTGGAGCGTGCGGGCCAGCAAGCCCGGCACCTACCAGCTACAAGGCGGAGCGTTTGTCCTCGCTGCGGACACCGATCAGGCGCTGCTCCCGCATGACAGGTTCACGATCACCCTGACCGTTGAACGGACGTCGGACTACACCGCCGAGCAGGTCTGGACCGCAACGCTGGACATCACCAAGTGGTCGGTGCCCCAGATCGTCACCATCCTCACCGCGCTCCTTGGTGCCGGTGCGTTCGCGGCCTGGATTCGGCGCCGCCTGCAGTGATCAACCAAAGCGATAGGAGTCAGCCGGTTGCGGAAGCTCGCGGTGACCTACGGCCGAGCCGGAGTACGCCGGCGGCGCTGAGGGCAGTAGCGGCAGCGGTTCGGGGAGGCAGTCACACCTCCTCGTTCACCCCGTCTTGAGCGTGGTCGGCGGTCAACTGGCGGCGGGCATCGAAGGAGCCGCAGCTCAGCATGCCGGCTGAACCACGACATGTTCCATGCCGTGGTTCAGCCGGCGTGAATCACACCGTTTGATTTGGACACCACACCCTGGAACCGCCATCGTTGAGCCGGTCGTCGCGGATCCAGCCACCGACGCCGGCGGTGTTGACCACGTAGGTCCAGGTCTCATACCCGTGAATGTTCAGTGCGTAGCAGTGGTAGTCGAGTGGGCTATCCGCGTCTGTCCAGCCAGTTCCCCCGCAATCGGTGCTGGACCCGCTCCTCATGACTTCGGTTACCCCGCGGGTGTAATGGCCCCCGGTGGAGTCACGGTCCGGCGGGGGCTTGCGCCCGCAGGCCCAGTGGGCCGAGGCGGGTGAGGGGCCGACGATTCCGCCGGCGGCGACGAGTGTGATCGCCGCTGCGGCGACAGTGACGGGTCGACGGATAGTTCTCCGGCTCACAGCTTCTCCTTCGATGCGGCGTGGATGCCTGGGCGCCCGGGTGGCAGTCGACCGGAGCTGGTCCGGCCGGCCGGACGGATCGATTGCCCTGAAATTAGTGCGACCTGTCAACGCCGACCGTGGGCCTGCGCTGTTGCCAGCCGACTCCTTCGGTTCAGGGGGTGTGCCGGGAGTAGGACGGGTGCCGGCCTTCGCCGCGACGCGAGATGTGAACTGCGGTGACGTGGCACCCGAACCGCCTCACCGTCACAGACAGGCGCTCGCCGGCCAGAAGGAAGCTCCTGGATGCCCTCCCTATGCCTGCGGGGGCCGATTAGGCCAGGGTTCAGGCGCTATCACTGAGTAGATACCTCCGACTCGACACCTGTCACGGCGATCGTGTGCTCGGCGGCCGACCCGACGGCGCGGAACGGGATCCGGGCGCGGCCGGCAACCAGCAGGCCCTCACCCCGCGGTGCCGACAGCAGTAGCCGCGACTCCCCGGCGGTCAGGTGGAACGCCTCGCTCACGGCGTCGACGGACTGCGGGGACTGCCGCATCAGGACCTGGGTCGCGGCGTTGGACACCACGGCGAGGCCGAGGTCGGTGGAGAGCACGTCGGCGGCGTCCTGGGTGATGACGCATAGGCCGGCGGAGCGTTTGCGGGCGGCCTTGGCCATCCGGAACAGGAACCGGCTGCCCTCGCCGTCGCGCATCAACAGCCAGGCTTCGTCGACTACGACGAGCTGCCGCCGTCGGCGCCCGGACGTGGCTGGCATGTCGATGCCCGACCAGATCGAGTCCAACGCGAGCAGTGTCCCGACGGTGCGCAGTTCGTCGGGCAGGTGCCGCAGCGACCACACCACCAGGTGTCCGCCCGCACCAGTGGTGGTCGGCCCGTCGAACAGGCTGGCGAAGTTGCCCACCGTCCAGGGGGCCAGGCGGGCGGCGAGCTGCCCGGCGGCCGGGTCGTCGTCGCCGGCGAGCGTCTCGGCCAGGTTCCGCAGCAGCGGCGCCGGTTTACTCCACGTGGCCGGGTCGGCGTTGATCCCCGCCGCGGCGTAGGTGGCGGTGATGGCCCGGTCCAGGGCGGCCCGCTCGGCTGGCGGGGGTGGCGCGCCGAGCATGACGGAGATCAGGGTGTGCAGGTAGAGGCCGCGGCGGGTCAGCGTGTCGGGCCGGGTGTCGGCGGGCAGGTCGAGGGGGTTGATGCGCACGCCGGGCTGGCCGAGCTGCACGACCGTGCCACCGACGTGCGCTGCGAGGGGCGTGTATTCGTCTTCGGGGTCGATGACGGACACCGTGGTGCCCTGGTAGAGGTTGCGCAGGACCTCCAGTTTGACGAAGTACGACTTGCCGGCGCCGGAGCGTGCCAGCACGACGGAGTTGTGGTTGTCCTGCGCCCACCGGTTCCAGATCAGCACCCCGTTGGAGGTGGTGTTGAGCCCGTAGAGCACGCCCTCGGGTGGGGCGATGAGGCCGGGGGCGGGGGCGGCGAGGTCCGCCGACGCCAGGGGGAAGGCCGCGGCGAGGGCGGTGGTGTCGAGGATGCGCCGCATGCGCAGTGGGTCCACCCCGATCGGAAGGGTGGCCATCCAGCCCTGCTGGTGGCGGAACGTGGCCGGTTGCAGGTCGAGCAGCACCGACGCGGCCGCCGATCTCACGCCCGCGGTGACGGCGTGCAGGTCGTCGAGGGTGCGGGCATGGATGGTGACGTAGATGCCGACGTCGAACAGCTTCGCCGCGCCGCGGGCGACCCGTTCGGCGAGCTCTGCGGCGTCGGATGCCGCCGCCTCGACCATCGGATCACCCAGGCGTCCGTGGTCGGCGTCGAGGCGGCGTGAGGATTCGAGGCGGGCGCGTTGGCGTTTGAGCATCGGCGCGGCCACCTGCGGGGCGACCGGATCCAGGTGCACGGCGACGTCGACGCGGCCGGGGTAGGACAGCAGCGGGTCGAGCCAGGCGGGGCCGACCTCGGCGGGGTATCCGCACACGACGTAGGTGGCGGCGTAGCCGTCGCCGACCTGCACGTGCCCGGGGGTGACCGACAGCGCGGCCGGCGACGGCATCGCCGCCCCCGCCGCAACCGGCTTCTTGTTGATCTTCCACAAGTTCATGTCGTGCTCCGCGACGTGATGGGGGTGCCGGGCACCGCACGGGGGCCCGGCACCGGCGGGGAGAAGGGGTCAACCGCGGTGGCGAGGGCCGAGGCGACGGCCGGCCCGTCCAGGGCGGCGGCTTCCACACCGAGTCCGGACAGTGCCCGCACGGCGGTGTCAGCGCCCTGCTCGCCGGTGATGACGGCGAGCACCTGACGGCGCAGCGGATCGCGCTCGCTGTCGAGGGTGAGCAGGAATTCGGCGTGGTCGTCGGCGGCGGCCTTCAGCGCCGGGTGCGGCAGGCGCGGCGCGTGGTCGACGATCACCTGCGCGTGGGTGCCCAGGTCGTGCCGCTGCGCTGCGACGACGATCTGCGCCGGCCCGGTCAACGAGTTGAGGAAGCGGCCGAACCCGTCCAGCAGCGCGCCCTGCTCGCTGCCGGTGCGCAGGTGGATGTTCGTGGTGCCACAGGCGATCAGCAGCCGGTTCGTGCCCTCGCAGGTGAGCACGCCGGTCGGGCCGATCGCGGTGACGGGGGAGCGTAGCGGCGCCGGGACCGCCGGTGCGTCGGCTACGACGGCGACGGCGCTGGCCCGGGCGGTGCCGGGCGCGAGCGTGCGGGGGCTGCGCGACAGGGCGAAGCCGTGACGCAGCCACACGTCCAGGGGCAGGCCGTCGCGGCGGCCCAACGCCACCGCGACGGCAGCGGCGAACACGACGATCCCGGCGATGACCCAGACGAGCGGCGGCAGCAGGTGCCCGACGGCGCGGTGAACGCCCATTCCGGCCAGGCCGACGCCGCCGATGATGCCCAACTGCCGGAACGTCAGCCCGAACGCGATGCGGTCCGGCTCGTTGACATTCGCCGGCACCACGGCGCGGGGTGTGCCCTCGTCGGGGTTCATCGCCCACCTCGCAGCGCTGCGCGCCCGACGCGGCCCAGCGGCAGACCGCGGGTGCCGCCCTGGATGACCACCGCGCGCAGCAGATCCCCGCCGGCGCGCGCTGAGCCCTTGCCGCTGACGTGGCGGCGCATCAGGCCGGGAATCTTGACCGTGGTCCACAGCACGACGATGACCAGCAGCAGGTTGACCGTGTCCGAACCGGGCAGCCCGAGCAGGATCGGCAGGTTCGCCGCAGGGTCGGTCAGCAGGTTGATGCCGGCCGAGAACGCGATGGCCTGCACGGTGGGCGTGGCCAGGCAGCCCAGCATGCTGCGCCACCACAGGTCCGCCGCGCCTTGGGTCCACGGTGTGGCGTAGCAGGCCAACGCGACCGGCGCGACCCCGGCCAGGACGACCAACAGCCCGACCCTGACCAGCCAGCCACCGGCGAGCAGGAACATCAGCAACACGATCAGTAGGCCGATGATGGCCATCAACAGCGCGGCGCTCTCGTCGGTCAGCGCCGAGGTGATCCGCGCACGAGTGAAGGTCACCGCCTGCGTCGTCGGCGCGCTCGCGCCGGTCATCGCCACGGTGAGGGCGTTGGCGGCCTTGACGAGCACCGAGGTGAGCGGCACCGCGAACGCCGACAGGACCACCCCGACGACCAGGCGCGGAATCAGCTCCTTGAGGCCGTAGCGCAGCTGCATCGAGCCGCTGGCCATCGTCGCGACGCCGACCGCGATGACCGCCAGGATGAGACTCGCGCTGACGACCAGCGAGCTCTTCTCGGCGATTGTCTGCACCTGCGGCAGGGCCGTGACGTCAGGAGACAGGAACAGGGAGGACGTCAGGACGGCCAGCACGCCGCCGAGAAGGTCGGTGACCTTCTCGGCGAGCCAGCTGACCAGGCCGTTCATCAGCCAGTCGACCATGACGGAGCCTCAGCCGCCGATGATGCCCTGCAGCACCTGCAGGATGACCGGCGAGAGCACGGCGAGGGCGTAGCCGATCAGCGCGGACTTGAGGTTGCCCTTGGCCTGCTCGACCTGCGCCGGGTCGCCGCCGGCGGCCATGTAGCGCAGGCCGCCGATGACCAGGAACATCGTCGCGACCACTGCGATGAGCCCCATGATCCAGCCGGTGATGCCGGAGATGACCTCGTTGATGTTCTTCGGCATCGGTGCCGGAGTGGGAGTGGGTGCGGCCGCAGCGAGGTCGGCCAGGGTGGAAAGAGTCGCGTGCATTGCGGCGCTCCACGAGGTGCGAGGGGCCGCCGCGGTGGGGACCACGGGAAGGGCCCGATGTGGTCCGGTGGGGGCGCTCCTCCCTTGCGTGAGGCGCAGGGATCGCGGGTGTCAGTACGCCGCGCCAGCCGTGCCGAACCTGTGGGCCCCGCCGGAAGGTGGTCCCCACCGGGCGGGCATGCCGTGGATGACATGCGCTATCCAGATCTCGGCTGTCAGGCTGATCGAACCCGCCTGGCACCTGTCACGCCCTGACAACAGCGGTCAGCGCTTCACCGGCCGGCGCACCTTGTCGTCGGCGCCGGCCCTTCCGCCACCGCGACCCATGCTCTCCCTGCGCTGGCTGTCGCAAAGTCGGGCATGGAGGGTTGCGTGGGCGATCCGCTCGTTCCCCGGCCTGCACCTACGGCGCGCGGACGCGCTGGCCGCCCGCGGCGCACTCGGCGGGGTCGCGCTCCTTTCAGAGCTCTTCGGCTTGCGTGGCCAGTCGAGTCCGGAGGGAATCCGAGGATCAGGCCGAGGCCGACGCGAAGCGCTGGTCGACATCGCCCGGGGCCGACGCGGGACAGCGTGGCCGCCAGCGCTGGGTACCGGTCGGTCGGCACCTGATTGGCGGTGATGGCGGTGGAGTCTCTCGCCACTTGCTGCTCCTGGGTGATGCCGAGGATGAGATAGAAGATCGTCCAGTGCGCCCAGGAGGCGGTACGGCCGTCGAAGCCAGCCTCGGTCAAGGTCGAGACCACTGCCTCGGCGTAGCGCAGCGAGTGCGGGTCCGGGCCGCAGGCGACCGTGATCATTCTGGCGCCGTCGCGGTGCGCGAGCAGCGCGTCGCGCAGCCGCTGGCAGGCTGCCCGTCATCGGCGCCGTCGCGGGGGCTGTCGCTGTCTCAGGGTTGATCGATTGGTTCTGGGTCGGCGTACGTGGGCTGGGCCCGGGCGTCGAGCGCTTCGTCGAGGCTGTCTTCGCGCCCGGTGAGGCGGTCGTCGGCGCGGTGCCATGTAGGCGAGCTTGTTTCCCATCCATTGACATCATAATTCGCAAATGTTTCAATAAAGCTGCGCGCTGATGTTAACGTTAACATTGGAGGGCTGCATGTGTAAAGGATGGATGTCCAGGGTCGGAACGGTGCTGCTGTGCGCCGTTCTCGTGGCGCCCGCCGGGGCCGCTCAGGCCGCCGACACCTGGTCACCCACGTCGTCGTACACCTCCACCGGCAAGGGCGACGGCACCTACTCGGTGCCGCTGTTGAACTCCGACGTGCCGGACATCGGCGTGGAGCGGGTCCCGGCCGCGAAGAACGATGAGGGCCGCGACATCTACTACATGATCAGCACGACGATGCACCTGAGCCCCGGCGCGCCGATCATGAAGTCCTACGACCTGGTCAACTGGCAGATCGTCAACTATGTCTTCGACCGGGCGAGTATCGGAGATGCGTTCTCGCTGCGCAACGGGCAGAACTCGTACGGTCAGGGCCAGTGGGCGTCGTCGCTGCGCTACCACGACGGCACTTTCTATGTCGTCTTCAACACCAACAACCTCGGCGGCGCGTACCTCTACCGCACCGACGACATCGACAGCGGGTCGTGGCAGCGCACCCCGCTCGGGCGCGGCCTGCACGACCCGTCACTCTTCTTCGACATCGACGGCACGCCCTACATCTTCTACGGCTCCGGCGGCATCAGCGCGGTACGCCTCAATTCGAACCTGACGGCCATCGAGCAGGACTACCCCAACATCTTCACCGCGAACAACTACGCCGGCCGGCCCTTCATCGGCGGGCTCTTCGAGGGCGCCCAGTTCTACTACATCGACGGCTACTACTACGCCGTCATCATCACCTGGCCTTCCGGGCAGGGCCGCCAGGTCGTCATGTTCCGTTCCCGGGACCTGCTCGGGCGCTACACCTCCGCCGGTGGCGTGAACACCTACGAGGCGCGCGGGGTGCTCAACTCCAATGGCTTCGCGCAGGGCAGCCTGGTGCCGATCTCCCGCCCAGGCGGCGGGACCGACTGGTACGGCATGTTCTTCCGTGACACGTTCCCGATCGGGCGGATCCCGGCGCTCATCCCGGCGGCCTGGCAGGACGGGTGGCCGACCTTCGGCACCAACGGCGTCGTCCCGGTCAACGGCGTGTTCGACAAGCCAATCAAGCTCAGCCCGGCGGAGGAACTGTTCGAGCGGCAGAAGAGCATCGTCACCTCGGACGACTTCGCCAACGACGCGCCGCACAGGGCGTACCAGGACGAGGAGTGGACGATCCCGGCGCCGCCCACGTACGACGACTCGCTCCTCGGCGTCGAGCTGCTGCAGAACCCCGGTTTCGAGTCCGGCTCGGTCGCGCCGTGGGGCACCCAGTTCGGCGCGACGATCGGTCTCGACCCGACCGATCTGGCCACCGGATCGGCGGCGCTGAAGGTGAGCAACCGTACGCTCAACGGCTCCGGCCCCAACCAGTTCCTCAACGGCAAGATGCAGCATGGCGTGACCTACACCGTGTCGGCGAAGGTCAAATACGCCACCGGCCCGAACGCCATCACGTTCAACCTGGTCGCAGACTGGGGGTCGGGCGTGCAGACGATGGCCGCCCGAAGTGTGCCGATCGGGCAGTGGACCACGGTGTCGGCCCAGTACACCGTGCCCACGACGGCGAACCTGAACAACTTCAAGTTCGCGGTCGAGACGCCGTGGGCCAGCCCGCAGCCGCCGTCGTCGAGCGTCGACTACCTGATCGACGACGTCTCGATCGTCGGGCAGCCGGTGACGGCCGAGTACCCGACCAAGGAGGAGATCGCCCCCAACGGGTCGCGTCTGGACCTGCCGTGGGAATGGAACCACGCCCCGGACAACCGGTACTGGTCGCTGACCGACCGGGACGGATGGCTGCGTCTGACCAACGGCAAGGTGGTCACCGGCAAGTACATCTACACCAAGCTGTCCAACCGGGCCGAGCTGGCCTGGTTCGAGGAGGCCCGCAACACCCTGTCGCAGCGCACCTTCGGGCCCCGGCAATCGGTCGAGACCCGGATGGACGTCTCCGGCATGAGGAACGGAGACGTCGCCGGCCTGGCCGCCTACAACCGGGGCTTCTCGTACGTGGCGGTCAAGCGCTCCGGCGGGGTGAACACGCTGGGCGTCGTCAACCGGGGGCAGCCGTTCGCGGTCGACCTCGACCAGGCCACGCTGGAGAACTTCCTGCCCGGCACGACCGTGTCGCTCGGTGACGCCACCGAGGTGTACGTGAAAGCGGACCTTGACTTCGCCTCGCCGGTAGGACAGCTCTGGACGACCTTCTACTACAGCCTCGACGGGCTGACCTGGCGCCAGTTGGGCAACCGGGTCGGCCCGCAGGCGCTCGACGGCAGCCTCGCGCACTTCATGGGCCACCGGGTGGGCCTGTTCAACTATGCGACCCAGGAGAGGGGCGGGTACGTCGACTTCGACAACTACCTGCTCAGCGACACGCTGACCGCGCAGGGGCGGCCGCTCGACACCAGCGACCTCGACGCGGCCATCGCCCACGCCGGCACGCTCGACCGGCACTACTACCCGAGGGACGCCTGGGCCGGCATGCAGGCCGCGCTGGGCGACGCGAAGGCTGCCCGGGCCGGCGCGTTCGGCACCCAGAACCAGATCGACGCGCCGGAACGGGCGCTCAGCTACCACCTGGCCCGGCTCGGTGTCCTCAAGACCGAGAACCCGTCGCTGGACGTCACCGTGGTGGCGGACACCCGGTGCGTCGGCGACAAGGTCATGGTGACGGTGCGGGTGCGCAACGGCGAGGCGATGCACGTGGTGGCCTCGGCGGACTCGACCTACGGGACGCGGCCCTTCGGGGCGGTGCCGCCGGGCAAGGAGAAGGCCCGGTCGTTCGCCACCAACGCGAGCAGCGTGCCGGCCGGTGAGGTGACCGTGGTCGGTTCCTCCAGCTACCAGGGCGAACCGGCCGAGGTGACGGTGTGGGCGCCGTACGCGGTGCGCGCCTGCTCATGAGTGAGGGGAGGCAGGGGCGGCATCGCGAGCCGCCCCTGACTCCCGTACCCCGAACCGCTCCGGGCCGTACCGCAACCGCGCCTGGGCACCCAGGAACCGCTTGCGGTTCACCCTGAGATCAAGGAGAAGTGCCTTGGAACACGGATTGCTGAGATCGTCTCGACGACGGATCACGGCCGCCGCAGCGGCCCTCACCCTGGTAGTGGGATCCGCCGCCGTCGCGGCGGCGCCCGTCCAGGCCGCCAGCCCGAACCTCATCGTGAACGGCGGGTTCGAGGACGGGCTCGCCAGCTGGTTCGCGAACGACGGCAACGCTTCGGACACCGCCACGCTGTCGACCACGACGGACGCCTACTCCGGCACGGGCGCGGTGCTCGTGACCAACCGGAGCACCACCGGATCGGGCCCGATGCAGAACCTCTCCGGCAAGGTGCAGGCCGGCAAGACCTACCTGGTGACGGCGCGGGTGAAGTACGAGAACGCGAACAGCCCAGCGACCAAGCAGTTCTTCATCACCATGCACTACGGCGGCTCCACCTACACCAACCTCGGCACCGTCACCGTGCCGCGCGGACAGTGGGGGCTCATCCAGGGCACCTTCACGATACCCGCTGGGCAGAACGTCAGCACCGCACGGATCTTCGTCGAGACCCCGTGGACGGCGAACCCGTCGACCGCGCCGGACACCCACCTGATGGACTTCAAGGTCGACGACGTTACGCTCCAGGAATACGTCGTATCGAAGACGATCGAGGTGGTTGGTAAGCTGCCCGGCGAGCACAACCCGCTCATCGGGCACAAGTTCGGTGCCGACGGATTCGGCTTCGTGCACGACGGCCGGGTCTACCTCTACATGACCAACGACACCCAGGGCTACGCACCCAACCCGGCCACCGGCGTCTCCCCGGGCATCAACTACGGCGACATCAACCAGATCACCGTGATCTCCTCGACCGACCTGGTGAACTGGACCGACCACGGCGAGATCCAGGTGGCCGGCCCGAACGGCGTGGCACCGTTCACCGGCAACTCGTGGGCGCCCGGCATCGCCAAGAAGGTCGTCAACGGCGAGGAGAAGTTCTTCCTCTACTACGCCAACGGCGGCGGCTCGAGCAACGTGATAACGGGCGAGTCGCCGCTCGGCCCGTGGACCAGCGAGCGCACCAGCACTCTGATCAACGGCAGTACCCCCGGTGCCGAGGACGTGGCGTGGAAGTTCGACCCGGCGCCGCTTGTGGACGACGACGGCCAGGCGTATCTCTACTTCGGCGGTGGCCCGGCGTCGACGAGCATGCCGCCGGTCGAACGCTTCAACAACCCGAAGAACATCCGCAGCATCAAGCTGGGCGAAAACATGATCGCCACCGAAGGGCGGGCGCCCGTGGTCGACGCTCCGGTCGCCTTCGAGGCCGGCCACGTGTTCAAGCGCGAGGGCAAGTACTACCTGTCGTACTCCTCGCACTTCGGCGGGAATGACTTCGGCGGTAACCAGCCGCGGGTGCCCGGCTACCCCGGCGGCGGCCAGATCGGCTACATGATCTCCGACAACCCGATGTCGTGGCCGAAGGAGACCTACGCGGGCGTGCTGTTCCCCAACCAGTCGCAGTTCTTCGGTGCCGGCACTGGCGGCAACAACCATCAGTCGGTGTTCGAGTTCGAGGGCAAGTTCTACTTCACGTACCACGCCCCGACGCTCAACAAGCGCATCAACGGCAACACCACCCAGGGCTACCGCAGCCCGCACATCCAGGAGCTGACCTTCAACCCGGACGGCACCATCCAGCAGGTCGTCGGTGACTACGCTGGCGTCAACCAGGTGCGCAACTTCAACCCGTACCGGGTGTTCGAGGCCGAGACCGTTGGCTGGAGTAAGGGCATTGCCACCGGCAAGGTCGACAGCGCCTCCGCCGAGTTCGGCACCCCGACGCCGAACCTGGTAGTGCGTGACATCGACGAGGGTGACTGGACGGCGCTGTCGGCGGTCGACTTCGGTGCCGACGGCGCGGCCAGCGTGACGGCCACGGTGCGGGCGCTGGCCGCCGACGCAAGCATCGAGGTGCGACTGGACAGCGCGAGCGGTCCGGTGGTCGGCACCATCCCGGTCGACACCCCGACCGGTGAATGGGCCCAGGTGACCGCCGACCTGCAGGGCGCCACGGGCGTGCACGACGTCTACTTCACCTACCGCGGCCCGGCCGGGGACGACCTCTTCGAGATCGACTCCTGGGCGTTCGAGGCCGTACCGCCGCTGGACCTGTCCGTCGTGGCGGACACCCGGTGCGTCGGCGAGATGGTGATGGTGACCGTCCGCGCCGCGAACAACGAGGCGATCCACGTGACGGCCTCGGCGACGTCGGCGTACGGGACGAGGCCATTCGGGTCGGTGCCGCCCGCTAAGGAGAAGTTCCGGTCGTTCCCCACCGGCACCGCCGCCGTGCCGGCGGGTGAGGTGACGGTGACGGCCACCGCGACGGTCGACGGCGAGCCCAAGTCTGCCTCGTACAAGGCGAGCTACGCGGCCCGCTCCTGCGGCTGATCATCCTGACAGTGGCGGCGGCCCGGCAATGCCGGACCGCCGCCACTGGCGTTAGCCACGATCAGTTGCGATGCCGTCGCCGCCGGCCACCGCCGACATCCTGATCGGCCGCCGACAGCGGCGGCCGCGACAGCAGGGGAGACGGCAACCTTGTGGCAGCGGCAGCGTGGGCCGGCCGCCCGCGCTGAATCCGCTCGCGACATGTACGCAGCGGGCCGCCGTTGCGCCCGCTGGCGAAGTCGCCTCGTCCTATGTCCGTGGCGTGCTGGCGGCCGTGACTCGTGCAGTGTGAGCCGACACGCCCAGCGCGGGTGCGGCCAGGCATCATGCGGCCTCGCGGCCGCCTCGGCGCGTCGCGCAGGACAGGTCGCCTCGCGAGACGGCGGCCGCCACGATGCGTTCGGCCCTTCGCCGGCGCATGCGCAGCACTGACGCGGTCACACCGTGCTCGGCCGCCAGCTGCTCGACGAGCCTGTCGCCGAACCGGGTCGCGCTGATCAACTCGGCAGCCTCGCTGGTGATCAGACCGGCGGCGGCTGCCCGGCCGAGCAGCAGGTCCGGGTGCCCGTAGGGCATCCGCGGTGACCGTGACCCGGTGGACAGATTCAGCGGCAGTTCCTCGCCGTCGTCGGCTGTGATGACCGCGACGCCCGCGCGCCACGCCGCCCAGCACAGCCGCAACCACAGCCGCGGTGGGGTCAGATCCGCCCTGCGCAGCGCCTGGAGGAACCCGGCGAGGACCTCGGAGTCGACGTCGTCGGCGTGCCGGGCGTGGCCGCGGCTGATCTTCGCGGCGAGGCGTGTCAGCGCGGGCAGCGCCACGCCGATCGCGCCGACGACCCAGGCGGGTCCCTTTTCGCGGGCGTGGTGGGCCAAGTGCCGCCAGAGCACGTCGGTGGTGTCGCTGTCGTAGCGCTCGCAGACCAGCAGCGTGCGCAGCTCGCCCAGCGGCATCGTCGCATCCGGCAAGCCCGGTACCGGGCGCGCGTCGAACACCAGCGGCGCCGGTTCGCAGGTCAACAGCGCGAACGCCGCCTCAGCGGTGGTCAGCGCCGTGTCGGTGCTTCTCATACGGGTGGTCATGGCCATGTGGATGTCCCCTCGACGGAAGCGCCTCGCCTTGCGCGAGCGCTTCGAGACCGTCGATTGGGACAGCCCGACCTGACAGCAACGAGCGGTTGTCAGAGCGGGACAGGTCGTGCCCGATGGTGTCAGGTTCGCCCCCACACCGCGCACCCACCCGCCGGCCGGCCGGCTGACAGGCGGCAAGGGGACCGGTCCTGTCAGGTCGGGGCGGGTTCGATCGGCCTGACAGCGCCGCACTGGGGATCGTCAGTACGCCCCGCCGGTTAGGGGGCCACCGTGCCCATGACCGAATCCACCCCTCACCGCGCACCAGTCCCCGTGGGCGACGTGGTGCCCGGCGACCCGCCCGTGCCCATCACCGTGTGGCCGGTACCCGCCCCGCAGCAGGGCGAGACCATGTCCAACCAGATGGGCGTGCGGCTCGTACACAACCTCACCCACCCCGGCGACCTGATCGTCGACCTGACGCACGGGCCGCAGCTGGCCCGCGCGATCATCGTCGCTCGCCGCCGTAGCCACCTCCCGGTTCGGCTGACCGGCTGGGGCCGGGAGGCGGCCACCCTCATCGTCACCGGATGGCCGCCCGAGAGCGGCCGCCCGCTGGCCGAGTTCCTCGACCTGTCCCGGCGCGCGCTGCTGCCCGGCGGCTGCGTCGCGGTGCTGCTGCCGCACGGCGACCCGGTGCTGCCCGTCGACGTCGTCATCGCCGCCAAGCAGGCCGGACTCGGCTACCTGCAACACATCGTGGCCGCCGACCGGCCGCCCCGGCGCGGCGACCACACCCAGCTCGACATCCACAGCGACGTGCTGATCATGACCCGCAGCGCGACCGGGAACAGCGGCACCGATGGCTGAACCCCTGCCGGTCACCTCGGTCTGGCTGACCTGCCAGCAGCCCGCCCGCGACCAGCGGCGAGGCCGCTACGTCCCACAGACATCAACCCACCCCGGCAAGATGCTGCCCCACCTCGCCGCGCACGCCATCAGCTCCTACACCGCACCGGGTGATCTGGTGCTCGATCCGATGTGCGGGTCCGGGACCACGCTCGTGGAAGCCATGCACCTGGGCCGACACGCCATCGGCGTCGACATCGAACCCCGGTTCACCGCCCTGGCCGAAGCCAACGTCGCGCTGGCCGCCGCGCAGGGCGCGGCCGGCACCGCGACAGTGCTCACCGGCGACGCCACCAGGCTGCTCGATCTGATGCCCGCGTCCGCGGTCGGACAGGTGAGCCTCGTGCTCACCTCACCGCCCTAC
This sequence comes from Micromonospora sp. NPDC049366, assembly GCF_044466625.1. Taxonomy (NCBI): domain Bacteria; kingdom Bacillati; phylum Actinomycetota; class Actinomycetes; order Micromonosporales; family Micromonosporaceae; genus Micromonospora; species Micromonospora sp. NPDC049366. Next base: position 18,730 of record NZ_JBITMV010000030.1, on the reverse strand, counting down.
GGGCGCGCAACCCACGGACTCGTCCAGACGACCAGCGCCGGGGTGCGTAAACGCAATCACGTCTACGGCGATCGCGAACGCGGCAACCTGGCCTACGGGGGCTGGTCGCGGCTGCTCGACGGGTTCGCGCAGATCCTCGCCGCCAGCTACCACCTGCTGCGTCCCGGCGGCACCGCAGTCATCACCTGCCGGCCCGTACGCCGTCAGCGCGACGACCTGCTCGACCTGCCCGGCGAACTGTTGGCGGTCGCCCGGTCGGTGGGGCTGGTCCCGGTGCAGCGGTGCGCGGCGATGCTCGCCGCCGTCCGCGACGGGCAGATCGTGCACCGGGCCAACATGTTCGGTCTGCTGGCCGTCCGCCGCGCCAGACACGACGGCATTCCGGTGCACCTGGTGGCGCACGAGGACGTGCTGGTCCTGCGGCGCTGTTGACGCAGCAGAGAATCGCGCGAACCCACGCGTGCCTACGGGAGGCAGCGACCGGTGGAGTCCGGCCGGGTCGTTGAGCCGATCGATCTCGTTGGCGACCTCGCCGAGAAGCCTCTCGGCGTTGATGGCGGAGCGGGGCTCGGGGAATTGCCACCCTGCCAGGTGGTGCGCCGATGCTCGCGCGCCGTCTTCAAAGGTGGTGGCGACTCGGCCACGGCGGAGTTGTTCGGCCAGCCCGTCGAGGTCGGTGAGTCCGCCGGTGCCGCAGTCGATGGCGCCATCGGCGTAGATGACCAGATCGGTCAGGAAGTACGTGTCCATGGTGCGGGTGAAGATGTGCCGCCAGGTGCCTTCGATTCGTTGGCCGTCCACGTTGCGGTAGGTGCGGCGATATCTGGTCACCGGCGAACCGTAGCCCAACACGTCGGGGAGGCTGTCCTGCCGTCGCGGGCTGCACAAGGCGTGGCCGGGGTGGGGTCTGCGGCAGGGATTCGGGCGTTGGTGGCGTGCCGGATGGCAGTGCCACCACCTTCACCGGCCTGCGCGTAACACTGCCCGCGGCGGGCTGTCAGGTCCTGCCAGGTGGCGGGACCTGACAGCCCGCATCGCACCGACGGCGACGCCGCTAGCCTGAGGCCTCACCTCTTTCCTTCCGCGCTGAATCGACGCGTCCGCGACGTCATCGCGCCCACCATCCCTGGTCGGCCGACGCTCGCCCGCCTCACACCCTCAGCGCTCACCCCGCACCCACCTCGTCGCTCGTCGATGGCCGTGGGCGCCAACCCCTGTCCCCATGCGGCGACCACCACCCGGTGGCCGCCGCCTTTTCGTGCCTTCTGGGAGGACCTATGTCTCACCCCACCATCGACGTGACCAGCGGCGTCCGCCGCTTCGCGGATCACCACACCCCGGCCGGCCCCGACAGCCGTGGACTCCTCGTCGACGCAACCGACGCAGGTACCGCCGGCGCTGCGGTGGCGCCGCGATGACCGGCACCAGCCAGGCCGACCAACTGCGCGCCCTGCACGTCGAGACCGTCGCCGCCGTGCAGCAGCGGCAGGGGCTGGCCGTCGCGGCCCGCTGCGCGCTGATCACCGCACTGCACGAGGGACTGATCTGCCGACCCGGCTGCGAGGACGCCCTCACCGGTTGGGGGTTGGAACCTCTGCCGCGGCAGTGGACCGTCCGCGCCGATGCCCGGCTGTCGTTCCCGCGCGCACACGCCGACGACGCCGAAGCCCGCGCGCAGGCGCGCTTCGGCGTACCGGACGAACTACGCGAGCTGGCGCCGCCGGTGGCCGTCTACCCGCAGCGGGTGATCGACGTGGCGCCGGTCCCGGACGGGGCCGGGCAATCGGGGCAGCGGCCGTACCGCATCAGCGTGCAGGTCACGCTGCACACCTGGGTCACGGCGACCAGGGGAAGCGACGCGCTCGAGATCGCCCGCACCGCCGTGCAGGCGCAGCTGCCGGCCCTGGCCGCCGCCGGAATCACCCTGACCGGACTGACCTGGCACGACGTCGACCGCCCCGAGGACGCACCGGCGGAGGGCATCCCCATCGCCGCGCTGTCGGCAGCCGAACTGGTCTCACCCGCCGACGACCTCGCCGCAGCAACAGCCGCCCGCGACACGGCCGTCACCGCGCTGACCGGCCTGAAGCGGGCCATCCGCACCCGGGCGATCCGCGCCCTGGCCGACGACGAGATCGGCGGCAGCTACCCGCACACGGCGCAGCGGGTCGACCGGTTCCTCGTCGAGCTCGGGCTCGACCCGCTGCCCCGCGCCCACCACGTCACCGTCAGCGTCGAGCTGACGGTGCCCGGCGGCGACGGCACCGCCCAGGACGCCCACGACAGGGCGCGGCAGCTGATGCGGGCGGTCACCACCGACTGGCCGGACGATGCCCGGCCGTGGACCGCCGACGGCTGGCCGATCCCCGAGCACGCCACCGTCGAGGAAGGCCGCTGGCGGATTGCGTGGCGACACGAGTACGGGATGTGGCTGCGCGGGCACCCCACCGCCACCAGCGCCGCCACCGTCGCCGAGGCGCACGCCCGCACCGACCTGACCCGCGCCCTGCGCGGCAGCGGCCACCGGCTCACCACGGTCACCGTCCACGTCAACAGCGTCGGCGTCGACCTGTACCTGGATCCGGACCGCGACTGAATCCCACGCCCGCCGAGCCGATAGCCGGCGGGCCCGCCGCGGCCGCCGTGCACGGATCACCGGCGCCGCCACCCGCTCGCCCCACCCACAACCTGCATGGGAGATCACCATGACGTTCCCCGACAACACCATGACCGTGCGTTCCCCCGCCGACCTGGTCGCCGTGGTGCCGTACCTGCTCGGGTTCCGACCCGCCGAAGGCAGCATCGTCGTGCTCGCCACCAGGGACCACCGCGTCGTCTTCGCCGCCCGCGGCGACCTGCCCACCCCCGACGCCCCCACCCGCAACGTCCTCGGCCTCGCCGCCCACATGCTCCCCATCGTGCGGCGCCAGCAGCCCATCACCGACGTCGTGACCATCGGCTACGGCACCCCCGCACACGTCGACGCGGCGCTACGCGCCGTCGGTGAGGTGTTCACCGCCGGCGAGCTGACCGTCCGCGCCCTCCTGAGGGTCACCGACGACCGAGTGGTCAACCTCTCCTGCGCCGACCCGACCTGCTGCCCGCCGCTGGGAACCCCGTTCGACCCGACGGCGTCGCTGCTCGCCGTGCAGGCCACCGCCGCCGGGCTCGTCGCGCTCCCCGACCGGGCAGCCGTCGCCGCCCGCTTCGCCCCCGTCACCGGCGCCGCCCGCGACGCCATCCACCACGCCACCGACCGGGCGCTCGCCCGGCTCACGACCCTGACCGCCGCCGGTGGCGCCGCCGTGGACGCGGCCGGCGCGCACGCGCTGCGCGACGCCCTGCGCCAACCCGACCGGCGGCTCACCGACGACGAGCTGGCCTGGCTCACCGTGCTGCTCACGCGAACCTCCGTGCGCGACCTCGCCGTCAACCTCACCCAACCCCACGACCCGCACGTCACGTTCTGGGCCGAACTCACCCGCCGCGCCCACGAACCGCTCGTGCCCGCACCGGCCACCCTGCTGGCCGTCACCGCGTGGCGCTGCGGCGACGGCGCCTTGGCCGTCATGGCCGCCGAACGCGCCCTGCAGGTCGACCCCACCTACCCGCTGGCCGACCTGCTGCTGCGGGCCCTGCACGCCGGACTCCCACCCTCGGCGTTCGACCGGACCCCCGAGGGCCGCACCAACCCCTGACCGCCACCGATCTGGAGAACCCGCATGGATTCCATCCGCAGCATGCTGCTCACCCTCGCCCGCCACGCCCAGGAAGCCCGCCTGCGGTGGCACGCCGAACGCGCCGCCGTGCGCGCCCGCGGCGAAACCCCCACCCGCAGCGAGACGTACGCCTACCAGGTGCAGGCCGACCTGTGCCTCATCGCCGCGGTCAGCGCCGCCGACCTGCCGGCGAGCTTCCGCCTCTACGACACCACCCTGTCCCGCGACCCCCTCGTCGCCGCCGACCAACTCCGACAGGTCACCTCCGCCTACGACCACAGCGGCCCCATCGAAGCCGCCCACGAGGCGGCACGGCTGGCGTACAAGGCGGCGTTCGCCGAACCGCTCACCGCGCAGGAACAGCACTACGTCGACCTGCTCGCCGGCCTGCCCGCCGCCCGACGCGACAAGATCATCGAGGTTGCCGAGGAACACGCGTGCCGTCGGGGAGCGCAGCAGTGACCCTCTACCACCTCGCGCCGAAGCCCGGCTTCGACCGGTACACCATCCAGGTCGGCTGGAACCCACACCGCTCGTACTTCGCCACCGTCATTGACTTCGCCTGGGACCCGGCCACCGACGCGGACACCGAACCCGACACGGTCCGGCTCGGCCACCACACGGCGGTCCTCGACCCGACCGAGGTCCTGGCAGCCGTCGAACCCTACGCCGACATCCCACCCGGGCTGGCCGCCCAGCTGCGCGCCGACCAGGCCGCCCACCCGCCCTCGCCGCGACACGCAACACCGCCGGCACCACCCCGGGGGCGCTGACCCGCAGACCGTACCGTCCGCCGGCCCACCGGCAGCACCAGAAACGGCCCGCCATCGGCGGGCCGTCGTCGTATCCAGAACCCGGGACGCCATCGCCTACCAAACGGTGCGTCCCGGGTTCTCCAGTGAACGGAGGGACCCAGTGTTCACCACACCGGCCGTGATCGCCAGCACCGCCGCAGCCCTCGCGCTCGGCCTCTGCAGTCTCTATCTGACCACCGCGCTACGCCGCACCCGCGCCGCGCTCGCCGACGCCGCCTGGAAACTCGCCCACGACCCCCTCACCGGACTGCTCAACCGCGCCGGCCTGCTCGCCACCCACACCGCGCTCGCCCGCACCCCGCAGCCGATCCTCGTCCTGCTCATCGACCTCGATGAGTTCAAAACCATCAACGACACCCACGGCCACGAAACCGGCGACGACCTCCTGGTCGAGGTCGGCGACCGCATCAACCAGGTCGCCACCCTCCACGGCGGCACCGCCGCACGCCTGTCCGGCGACGAGTACGCCGCCCTGCTCCCGGCATGCGGCAGCGACCCCACCCGCGTCGCCGAGGCGTTCGTCGTCCTCATCGCCCAACCCGTGCAGCTGACCGTGGGCGGCGACATCGTCAAAGTCGACCCCACCGCCAGCGTCGGCGTCGCCGTCGTCGACAGCACCGACACCCTCGACGACATCGCCCTGCATCGCGCCGACATCGCCATGTACCACGCCAAACGCCACGGCGGAAACCGACACGTCCGCTACACCCCCGGCATGAGCATGCCGGCCAGCCGGCCCCGCCGCGGCCCCCGCGTCCGCGACCTGCACCGAAGCCCGGGGGAGGTGGACGCGTGAACCTGGCCACGCTCATCGCCTGCGCCACCTGCGGCTACGGCCTCACCGAAGAACACGACGGCGACCACGTCACCTACCGGCACCCGGTCAGCGAAGACGGACGCCACCAGCCCGTCCCCGTCGCCGCCAGCCTCCTTGGCGACATCTACGACCGCTGCCACATCTGCAGCGCACACCGACCCGTCTGGTGCTACCGCACCGCCGAACTCGAAGCCCAAGGCATCGGCGGTAGCCGCGACATCATCCAGACCTACACCACCCGCTGGCACGTCTGCCTGCGCTGCGCCCAGCACATCGAAGCCGACGACCCCGACGGCCTCACCGCCACCAGCGCCGCCCACATGCGATGGCACCCCACCGACCCCCGCTACGCCATCCTGGCCATGGTGCACCGGGCGATCATCCTCACCCGCGACAGCCGACGCCTGCTCACCACCACCGACTGGCCACCGGCGAAACTCACCCCGGACATGTTGCCGAAAATCCGCGACCGACTCACCGGACTGCTACGCGGACCAGCCGACCTACCCGCACCCCTGCACGCCCCGCACACCCGCCGCACCCTCGCCGACGACCTCGACCGCGCCCCGCTCTACTGGGTCAACCAGGAGTTCACCGACCTCACCACCGCCGTCACCCGAGACCAGCCACCCGCGCCGGTCACCGACCGCATTGCCCCGTCACCCAGCGGGCTCGTCGCCTGGCCCCAACCCGTCGGCTCCGGTGCGCTGGCCACCGCCATCTCCTGGACACCACATGCGCACGGCTGGCACATGATCTGCTACCGCAGCATCGGTGGCGGCCTTCCCGAGGACTTGATGCCCGCCCTGCGCCACGACATCGGCTGGCTCGTACCCATCCACAGCGAACACGTCGCCCGCGACACAGCCGTCGACGGCGACCATCCCCTCGGCCCGCTGATCACCTGCTGGCTGCTGATGAACCAGCAGATGGCCGAAGCCGCCCCCGCCGCCCTGCCCAAATCCGTCACCAAGGCCTACCAGCGGCGCCACGGCCGCGCACCCGACGTCCGCCTGGTGCGGATCAAACCACCCGCCGCCGCGGCCAGCCCGCCACGTGGTGGGGGAGAGCCCACCCGCGCCACGCCCGCCTACCGCTACTGGGTCTCCGGGCACGAACGCAACCAGGCGTACGGGCCGGGGCGCCGCCTCCGCAAAAAAGTGATCATCGAGCCGTTCCTGAAAGGCCCCGACGACAAGCCCATCAAACTCAGCACCACCGTACGCATGCTCGGACACCGACAAGCCCCGGGCAGCCGGGACCACCCGTAGCCGTCGTCACCGTGCGGTGGCGGGCAGATATGTCCGCCACCGCACGGAAGGCTGAGGCGCGCGATGTACCTATCCACTACACACACAACCCGAACTGCTACGGATCAGAAGGTCGGCTCCCTTCGGGCGCACTTCACGATCAAGGCATGACTAGCGGAAACGCCGGCTGCGGCCTTGGTTTTTTCCGTTATGCGACGCGATCTGCCACGATGTCCCGCACCGAGTTTGATGGAGACATCGGGTCGCACCATCCGTGCTAGGTGAGCCTCCGCTTGGCAAGGCGCCGCCCGCCTTGACGATCGCCAGGTTGCCGAGGAACCAGCAGGCATCATCCTCGTCGGCGTGGCGGAGGTAGGGGAGTGCGGACATGCCAGCCTCGATCGTGCTGCGCTACGGCTGGCCCGTGGAGAACTTCCAGCGGTGGCTGGTGCAGCTCGCGTACGACGATGCCGCCGGCATCGCCCGCGATGCCCGGCAGCGCCTCGCCCGGCACCTGTACATCGCCGATGACGGGCCGAGGTGTGGGACTCCACCGAGTACGAACCACACGACGGCCGTGAGCACTGGCAGCGCAAGGCAGACGCCATCCTCGCCGTCATCACGGGCAGAGAGGGCTGACGGCCGTTACACCAACGCCGCGATCGCGGCCATGTTCAACCGGTCTCGTGCAACCGCTGCCGCAACGGCATCTACGACATCGGCACCGTCGAAGTGGCCACCCGCTACAGCGACTGCACGATGTGGATGGCGCCGTGCTGCGGGCGGTGGTGAACGACCGTGGGGAGACCGGCTGGACCAGCCGCAAGGACTACGAGGTCGTCGACAAGAGTCGCCTCGAGCCGTCCGACCAGCGGCGGTGGACCGCCGGCCTGGCCGACATTCTCGGCGTTTATCGCTGGTAGCCAGCCAACCCGTCAAACCCTCGGACGCCTACCCGACAACCCGTAGAGCCGCACCACCGATCCGACCAGCATCGACACGCCAACACCACGTGGGGAGCACCAGACATGACCGACCCGTACCCGGCGCAGCAGCCGCAGCAGCCCTACCCGCAGGGACAGCCCAGCTGGCCGACCCAGCAGTACCAGCCGCCCATCGGCGACCCCGCACCGCAGCCCACCGGCTTCATCACCGGCAGCCCCGCCGGCGCACCGCCCAAGCGCAGCCGCAAGCCGCTCATCGTCGCCGCCGCCGCGGCCGCCGGAATCCTGTTGCTGGTGGTCGCCGGCCTCGCCGTCTACGACGGGTTCATCAAAGAGGACTCCGGTATCGCCATGTGTAAGGCGATGCGCGACGGCAAGAACATCGACGGCAGTACCGACGCGACCGACGACGACAAGATGACCGAAGCCGAGTACCTGGAGGCGCGGGAACTGTTCGAGGACTCCCGCCACGAGAAGATCCGAGAGCACGGCACCGCGCTGATCGACATCGCGTGGCAGATCACGCAGATGCCGGACGCCGACAGTGGGGGAGCGCTCGCGTTCATCGGGCCGATGGGCACCCACGTGTCCGGGCTGCAGACGGCCTGCGCCGACCAGGGCATCATCGTCAACCTCAACAGCGACAAGTAAGCCCCATGTTGGACGCCGTAAACCACTGCACGCTCCGCCGGGCTACCGCCGCGACCGCGGTGCTCCTCGCGCTGACCAGCTGCGGCAACAGCGATCAGGGCGAGCCCGCCGCAGCCACAACCAGCGCCACTCCCACCGCCAGCCCGACTCCGTCAGCGACCACCGCCGGCCCCTCGCCGAACGCGAGCTCGAGCCCCACCGTCGACCCCTACGCGCCGAAGAAGATGGGCACCACCTTCTCCGTCGTCGACGCGTCCGCCACCGCCACCGTGTACGCCTACCGGCACAACGTCGCGAAGGGCGCACCCCGACCCGAAGAGCAGCCCGGCTACGTGTGGGCGTCGATTGACGTGAAGGTGTGCGCTAGCAAGACTCTGGCGCCACCCGGCATCACCGTGTCGAACTCGCCGTGGACGCTGGTCTACGCCGACGACACACAGATCGAGGCCAGCTCGACCGGCTACATCCACTTCCCGGAGCCGGAATACCCGTGGGGTGAGAAGGCGGTCGCGCCCGGGCGGTGCGTGCGCGGCTGGATCACGTTCCCGGTGCCGGGCAAGCAGCGGCCGGTGGCCGTGGAGTACGCGCCCGAGGGTGAGCCGATCGCCCCGCGGTGGGCGGTGAAGTAACCCCTGCCATGACGAAGCCGCCCACCCGGTGAGGGTGGGCGGCTTTTTCTATGCCGATGCGCGCGCTCGTCACTCGGGCGGTGGCACTTCCCGAGGTTGCGGCGCCGCAGCTTGGCCATCGCGGGCTCCCGCTGCCCGTCCGGTAACGCCAGCACGTCACGTAGCTCGACAACCGAGTTGGCGAGGATCCGCCGGTGCCCGCCCGCGGTGCGTGTCGTCCGCAGCAGCCCGTCTTTGCACCAGGCGATGACGGTCGACGCGGACACGTTCAGCTCGGTCGCGGCCTCACTGGTCCGCAGCTGTGTTCCGTCGCCAACCACTCGCGCCCCCAACCTGTCGCACTTGTTGATCCTGGAAACTCTGCACGCAGTAGCGAGGAGTCGGTCGACGCGCCGCGCTCGGGCCTCATCGGCAGACACTCGAGTGCGGATCCCAGCAAGAGACAAGACCCATACGACACTCGCGACCAGGAACAACTGGCGGATCATTGCTCCCGAGGGACGTCGGTCGGGCGAGGCCCACCGTGGTCGACCGGTGCCGGACAGTGCGGTGGCCGCGGGCAAACGACAGTTGGGCCAGCGCTGATGCCGACACCGGTGCTAACGAGCAGCGCTCGCAAACCCGAAACGGCCGCACGTCATTCACCGCGGCAGGGCGCCGTCCGTGCCCGGTTGGTGGTTGGGCTGCTCACTGGACCCGCCCGGGCAGCGTCGATGGGCTGTCATTTCCGGTGTTGAGGGGCCATGGGTCCCTGCCGGGTATGGGTTGCGGCGCATGGGATGGATGGTTGGCCCGTCTGGCAACGAGATGATTCTTCGGGGTGTGTAGCCGTAGCGGGTGTAATGCCGACCGGCCCCTTCGGTGGGCGTTGCGTAGGAGGGCAGCCCGATGCGGTCGACGCGGCTACGGTGGTGCTCGAGCAAGGCGGTGCCCCGCCCGGTGCCGTGCGCAGAGGGTGCGACGGCGAGGAACGCCAGGTGGTAGTGCGGCTCGCTGGGCTGCTGCACGGCCAGCAGTTGGTCGAGCAGGCAGAAACGGTCGGTGTGAGCGCCGGCGGCGTCGGGCAGGCGGATGCCGTAGTTGGCGGGTAGGGGAATGGGCCGGTAGCGGTGGAAGCCGACCGCGGCGGCGGTGCGGTCGTCGGTGAGGTAGATGTCGCCGAAGAACATCGCATGCTCGATCCAGATGGCCAGGACATCGGCCAGGATCCGACGCCGCTGGGACGGCTCGGGTACGAGCCACGCCCCGACGGGTTGAGTGTCGAGCGCCTCGGCGATGAGCGCGGCGACCGGTCCTTTGTCGCTCCAGTGGCCGGCGCGGATGCGGGGTGTTGCTTGCATGTCGGCTGGGTCTCCTGCGGATCGGTCAGCGGTAGGTTGCGGTGGCGAGGTCGCCGAGGGCGGCATCGACGGCGGCGGTGATGGTCCGCACCGGCTGGTAGTGCTGGCCGGCGACGGCCCGCAGACGGCTGGTCAGCGCGGCGGTGTCGTGGTCGAGGTAGAGATACGGGCTCAGGCCGAGGACGGCGACGAGTCCGGCGAGTGCGGCGGTGCGGTTGTCGGGCAGCTCGCGGCCGGTGGCGAGGTAGCGCAGTCGGGCGCGGGCGATGACGGGCCATTTGGTGTCGGCGACGAGGTAGGTGTCGGTGCGCACGAGCCCGCCGAGACGTCGGCGGCTGGTGTGGCGCAGGATCCCGGCGGCGACCAGCCCGGCCCGGGTGCGGTCGTACAGATCGGGGGGAAAGTCGCGCATCCACGCCCGCAGGGTGGGCGAGCTGGGGGAGCGGACGGCGGTCAGGGCGCTGTCGGTGATGAGGTCGCCGACGGGATGGGCGCTGCGCAGGCGCAGCCGCTGCTCGCCGACGGGCCCCTCAGGCGGGGTGATGGCGATCCGACCAGCGAGGAAAAGGTCGATGAGGACGGCGCCGGCGAGGCCGACGGCCAGGGCATGCCGGTGCAGGTGCGCTTGGCCGGTGTCGTCGTCGTGGCCGAGGAGGAACAGCTCATCGCGCAGCGGCAGGCGCGCAGTGGATGGCATGTCGCGTCTCCTACCGGTGCCGGGCGGCGGCGAGGCGCCGCAACCTGTCGTGGGCACCGCCGTAGGCGGCGGTGGGGGAGGGGAGGAACTGCTTGTCGATCGCGGCGGCGACGGTGTACTGGGGGTCGCACACGTTCCCGATGGGTGCCCAGCCCGCCTGTGACACCAGCTGGTAGGCGTCCAGCTCGTCCAGGCCGGTGAGGGCGGCGGCCCAGCCGACCAGGTCGCGGTGCGCGATGCGATAGGCGTCCTCGAGCGGCCGTGCGGCACCGATCGACATGACGACCTGGTCGGTTTCGAGCCGAGGCCACACCGTAGGGACACCCTTGATGACCTCGACGGCGAGGGTTGTGGTGGTGGCGATCTCGACGCCGACGCCGCAGGCTTCTCCCTCGCCCTGGCGGGCATGGCCGTCGCCGAGGGCGAGCATCGCACCGTGCATCCGGACACCGAGGTAGACGGTGGCGCCGGCGCGCACGTGCGGGGTGTCGAGGTTCCCGCCGTGGCTGTCGGGGACCATCGTGGAGCGGGCCTCGAAGCCGCCCGGTGCGACGCCGATGGTGCCGATCATCGGCTCCAGCGGCAGGTCGACGACGTGGTCGCTGCCGGTGGCGCGGTAGCGGACGACACCGGCGGTCTTGTCGACCTCGTACACCCACACCCGCTCCTGCAGCGGCGGCTGCAGCGTGGCGGTCTGCGACGTCGAGGTGAGGGCCCCGAAGTGCGGGAACGTGGCCGAGACACCCCAGTTGCGGGTCGGTTCGATCGAAAGGAGATGCACGGCCAGGGTGTCGCCAGGCTCGGCGTCCTCGACGAAGAATGGCCCGGAAACGGGGTTGAGATAGGGCATCCGGCACACCTGCGACGGCAGGTCCGCCGGCCCGCGCACGAGCCCGCCGAAGCAGTCCTCGGTGAAGACCTGCAGCACGTCACCGGAGCGCACATGAGCCACCGGCATCCGCCCGCCGAACGTGTAGGCGAACTCGTCCCGCACAGGCCGGTACACGATCCTGTCCATGCTCACACCCGCTCCACGTCACGCCGGTCGGCCTGCGGCCGGGCCGGTGCGAGGCCGGACAGCGTAGGCCGACGGCCGGTTGCGTACAGGCCGGCGAGGACCAGAACGCCGAGGCCGAGCCAGGCCACGCCGACGCGCTGCGCGGCGATGTTGGCGTGGACCACGACGTAGGCGAGGATCGCGAACCCGACCGCGGGCATCACCAGATGCGCCCACCAGTTCCCGCTACGGCCGCGGATCAGGTGATGCACCACCACCGTGACGTGCAGGACAAGGAACGCGACCATCGCCCCAAAGTTGATCAACGACGACAACACGGTGATCCCATCCGCCCGGGTCGCCATGTACAGCCCCAAGGCGAGGGACACCACCCCGGTTAGCAGAGTCGCGTTGACCGGCACACTCCGCCGGATCGACACCCGCGCCAGGAACGCCGGCAGCTGCCGGTCGCGGGCCATCGCATACAACAGCCGGGACGTGGCGACCTGGGCGACCATCGAGTTCGGCAACCCCCATGCGATCGCCGTCGCCACCGCGCACACCGTCGCCAACCAACTCCCACCCGCCACCTCGGCGGCGTCGTAGAAGGCCGTACCGCTCGGATCACCGTCCGTCAGCAACCCGCCGGGGTCGGGGACGAGCATCGCGGCCAGCCACGTCTGGGCGATGAACAGCACCCCCGCGACGACCAGGACCGCCGCCATCGCCCGACCGACTTGCCGGGAACCGCCCCTGGCCTCCTCGGCGAGCATGCTGATGCCGTCGAAACCCAGGAACGACAGCACCGCGATCGACACTGCACCCGCGACCACCGGCCAGCCGAAGGTGTCCGCGTCGTAGAAGGCATCCCAACTGAACGGGCCCTTCCCCGACGCGAGGGCCCAACCAGCGACAGCCAGGAAAACCGCCAGGACGAGAAGTTCCGCGACCAGCATCACCCGGGTGACCATCGCCGTCATCCGGATCCCCACCGAGTTGACCACCGTGTTCACCGCGACGAACCCGAGCAGCCACACCCACACCGGCACCGCCGGCACCGTCGCGTGCATCGCCACCGACGCCACCAGATACAGCAACCCCGGCACGAGCACGTAGTCGAGCAGGATCACCCAGCCGGCGAGGAACCCGACCGGCGGGCTGATCCCCCGACCCGCGTAGTTGTAGACGCTGCCGCTCATCGGAAACGCCCGCACCATCTGCGCGTAGGAGAACGCGGTGAACACCAACGCCGCCACACCGATCGCGTAGGCCAGGGCCACCATGCCGCCCGAGGTGGCGTACACGCTGCCGAAGATCGCCATCGGCGCGATCGGCACCATGTACACAAGGCCGTAGGCCAGAAGGTCTCGGAACCTCAGCTGCCGGCTCAGCTGCTGCTGATAGCCATAGCGCGACAGCTCGTTTTCGTACATCAATGCACCTCGCGAAACTAAGAATCCGCCAGCTGAAAGGGCTCAACATTTGCCGTGCCCTGGTCCGGGTGACGTCAGACGGCCCGACAACACTCAATGGGATCGAGGTCGATGTCGGTAAGTAAATCCACGCGATCGTGACAACAGGCCGACACAGAGAGCTCTTGCCTGCGGAATATCTGAGGCTGCCGACGACGTCCAAGATCAAGCCAGACCGTGGTTGTGAACGGCTGGTGGGTCAGCCGTGCCCGTCATATTCGGGCGGACCTGCGGCCCGTCAAGGTCATTGTGATGTAACTGTCGGTCGTATGTCGGGATCCGCCAACAACCCTTACCGACACCCAAGAACCAGGCGTACGGTGATTGTGTCCAATATGCCGTTACGGGGACGGTGACTGGGGACCTGTGCTTACAGCAGCGTCCACGAAGACGGGAGTTAGCAGCGATGGCCGAACACGACGAGATCGAGACTGCACGTCGTGCCCTCGGCCGTCGACTCGCCCAACTGCGCATGGCTGCGGGGCACACCCAGCACAGCCTCGCCCGGCTCATCCAGTACGGGCGTAGCTCCGTGGCAAATACCGAAACCGGCCATCAGTACCCCGATCGTGCGTTCTGGTCACGCTGTGACGCGGCATTGCAGACCGGGGGTTTGCTCGTCGGCGAATACGACCGTGTCGCCGAGCTGTACTGGCGGCGACGTCGCTCGGCGTTGAACCAGCAGCCAGATGGCACGCATCTGCCGGTCGTTGCCTCGAAGGTCATGCCTTCCGCCTGGGGTGCGGATGACGATTCTGCTCTGTGGGAGCGCGAGGAAACCATTGCCGCCCGTCGGCTGGTGCTGAAGTCCTCGACAGACGACGACGCCCGCCTGGCGTACCTGGAGAACGAGTTGCGTCAGGCCGTCATAGACAACGAGCGCCTCACTCCGGCCGTCCTCATGGCACGAATGCGGCCGCTGCGGGCCTACGTTGATCAACTCATGGCAGGGCAACAGCACCCGCCACAACGCGCCCGCCTGTATGTTGCTGCCGCTCACCTGTCCGGACTCCTCGGTGCGCTTGCGCTGGACCTTGGCGCGTTCGCCGTCGCACACGCCTACACCGCCGAGGCGTTCGACCTTGCCGACGCCGCGCGACAGCCGGACGTGCAGGCGTGGGCGCGGGCGACGCAAAGCCTCGTAGCCTTCTACGCCGGCCAGTACCACGATGCACTGGCCTTCGCCCAGGATGGCCTACGTCGCGCGGGCGACAGCCCGCACCGCGTTCGCCTCACCATCAACGGACAAGCAAGAGCTCTCGCCCGACTCGGCGACAGGTACGGCGTCGACAGCGCCGTCGACCGGGCATTCACGCTTGTCAGAGAACAGCCGTCCGACGCGCAGGTCAGCGAAAGCCTCACCTTCGGCTCGTATTGCCATGCCCGCACAGCAGCCAACGCGGCAACCGCCTACCTGGCCATCGGTCGCGGGGCGGAAGTCACTGATTACCTCGCCGTTGCCATCACCGCCTTCGACAAAGCAGGGCTGGCCGGCCCGCAAGCGCTGAGCCGCCTCGACCTGGCCACCGCGCACCTGCACGCTGACGACCCCGACCAGGCCGCCGCCCTTGCCATGGAGGCACTCGCTCTCACCGCGGATCAGCGATACGAGTCGGTCCACCAGCGCGCCCGGCAGTTCATCGCCAACGCCAAGCCGTTTGCCCACCGGCCACGGCTCCGGCAGCTCGCCGAAATGCTCGCCGAACGTGCAGCGATCGGCACCACGAGACGATCGGCTCTACCATCCCCCTTATGACTAGCCGGGAACTCGCCAGTCTCCAGCGGCGCTGGGCCGCCTACCAGGATCTGCCCGAACTCACCGAACACTGGTATTGGCGTCCTGGCTGGCGAGACGGCCGTGAGTTCTACACCTGGCACCTCACCTTCGAGCACCAGCCCGAACTTCACGACCTCACGACACAACTACAACGCCAGCTGGCGTTGCCCGGGCTGGACCTGGTCCCGCTCGGCGGCCTGCACCTGACCATGCAGGGACTGGGCTTCACCGACGAGGTCTCCAAGGATGACGTCGCGGCGATCGTCGCCGAAGCCCAGCGACGATGCGCAGACATGCCACCGCTCGAGCTGTCTCTGGGCCCCGTCGATCCGGACGCCGAGGGGATTGGCCTGCTCGTCCGACCTTGGGATCGGGTCGAAGCCCTTCGCGCCGCGATTCGCGGCGCTATCGCGAATGTGTGGACCTCGGTGCCGGAGCCCGCTGATGGCTTCCGCCCGCACGTCACTCTCGCCTACAGTGGCGCACCTGTGCGCACTGAACCGATACGTGCCCAGCTGGCGGAGCTCCGCCGCCTGCCAGCGGCCCAGGTGAAGATTAGCGAGGTGCCACTGATCGCTCTACGTCGCGAGAGCCGTATTTATCGATGGACAACGGTGGCGGTTGTGCGGCTGGGCGGGTGACGTCAGCCGGCAAGTATCGAGGTAGCCGCTCATATTGCTATGGGTGCTGCGAGGAGTTGCAGGTGCAGCTCCGTCTGATATTGACCGGCTCGGAGGGACCGGGAACAGTCTGTGGGGCGGAGTAACCAACCAGGATTCGCTGAATGAGGGCTACGGCCGATCCGTAGGTGGGCTGGGGAAGTCGTACATCGAGCCCGGCGCAGCCGGGGATCGGTGCGGGATACACGGTCGCGTATGCGGTAGCAGATGTGCCGTCAGCTCAACCCGCTAGCCCGCGAGGGCACACCCCGCACGGGGAACAGCACGTCCGGCGCCAGCCTCCGCAGGTGTACGAAGGGGTCAGCCGCCGCGTGTACGGAGTGCAGGGGAAGCACTTCGAGTGGTGGCGTGGCCAGGCGAGATCATCCCCACATGCGCGCGGAGCAGAGGGAAGGTCAGCGCACCGTCGGTGTCGTCCGCGGGAACCCCGCGGGTGGGGAGCAGGCGAACAGGGCGGCTATCGTTGCTCGCCCCAGGGATCACCCCCCGCGTGCGCGGGGAGTAGACGGTGCCGGGCCGTGGCCCGACAGTAGGGAGAGAGTCACCCCCGTGTGCGCGGGGAGCAGCGGCCGCCGCGACGATCCGCTCCGGTGTCAGTGAATCACCCCTGCGTGCGCGGGGAGCAGTCATCCTCGGGCAACCGAAGCGAGCCGCCACCAGGATCACCCCCGCGTGCGCGGGGAGCAGATCGCGGCATCGATCTTCCCCGACAAGACCCCGGCATCACCCCCGCGTGCGCGGGGAGCAGGCCGATCGCGGCCCACACGTCCTCCCACGTGAGGGATCACCCCCGCGTGCGCGGGGAGCAGCTTCACGCGGTCCGTGGTGACATCCTCGATCAGGGATCACCCCCGCGTGCGCGGGGAGCAGAGCCACCGCGGGGAGTTGGCCGCGCCGTAGTAGGGATCACCCCCGCGTGCGCGGGGAGCAGGCGACGGCGACGGGCACACCGAACCGGACGCCGGGATCACCCCCGCGTGCGCGGGGAGCAGGGATCGTCTTCGCCACCTCAGCCGGCAAGGCGGGATCACCCCCGCGTGCGCGGGGAGCAGACCTGGGCGATCCGGTCGGTGTACCGCTTCTTCGGATCACCCCCGCGTGCGCGGGGAGCAGACCAACGCGCTCGGCACCGACAAGCTGCACGTCGGATCACCCCCGCGTGCGCGGGGAGCAGGAGTCGGACAGCCCGGTGGGGGTGGTGCCGCTGGGATCACCCCCGCGTGCGCGGGGAGCAGGGCACCACGACCGGGAACGCCGCGACCGTGACGGGATCACCCCCGCGTGCGCGGGGAGCAGATGGCCCGGATCTGCTCCTCCGTGACGCCGTACGGATCACCCCCGCGTGCGCGGGGAGCAGCCGATCCCGCCGGCGAGGCCAGTCCCGGAGGCGGGATCACCCCCGCGTGCGCGGGGAGCAGGGCGAGACGGACAACGAGGGGGCGCTCGCCTACGGATCACCCCCGCGTGCGCGGGGAGCAGTCGTTCTCGTTCCTGCTCCGGGTCCCGATCGAGGGATCACCCCCGCGTGCGCGGGGAGCAGGGCAGGTCGGTGACGGCGCGTACCGGGTCGACGGGATCACCCCCGCGTGCGCGGGGAGCAGCTCGAGGGTCCCCTCAGTGCCGCAGCCCTGGCAGGATCACCCCCGCGTGCGCGGGGAGCAGGCGTGACCCTCGCAGTGGGATGGCGCCGCACCGGGATCACCCCCGCGTGCGCGGGGAGCAGCCGGCCCACGCGATGTCCAGCGACCGCGCCTCGGGATCACCCCCGCGTGCGCGGGGAGCAGCCGGCCCACGCGATGTCCAGCGACCGCGCCTCGGGATCACCCCCGCGTGCGCGGGGAGCAGGATTCTGCGGGTCCACCACCGGCAAGCCGTCCGGATCACCCCCGCGTGCGCGGGGAGCAGACCACCCCGGTGCAGCCGGCGGTCGTCGGGCACGGATCACCCCCGCGTGCGCGGGGAGCAGGCAACCCAATGTCGTTCGTCAAGAGCAACTTCGGGATCACCCCCGCGTGCGCGGGGAGCAGTTCGGCGACTACAACAGCCTGGTGTCCTGGCCGGGATCACCCCCGCGTGCGCGGGGAGCAGCAGGTCCTTCACGCTGTCCTCCCGTAGATCTGCGGATCACCCCCGCGTGCGCGGGGAGCAGCAGGCCATGATCTCGCAGCTCGGGAAGGTCTACGGATCACCCCCGCGTGCGCGGGGAGCAGCGCAGATCCAGTTTCGGCGCACCGACGCATCCAGGATCACCCCGCGTGCGCGGGGAGCAGGACCGGGTGCTCGGCTTCAACGTCGACACGTTCGGATCACCCCCGCGTGCGCGGGGAGCAGGTTGGTCCGCCGCTTCTCGCCGCCCTCTTGCAGGGATCACCCCCGCGTGCGCGGGGAGCAGCGAGGTGGTGAGCTCACTCGGCCCCCATCAGTGGGATCACCCCCGCGTGCGCGGGGAGCAGACCCACATGGCCGCGAGGTTCGCGTCGGTGTAGGGATCACCCCCGCGTGCGCGGGGAGCAGGGCGAGCTGGTTGACGACCTGCTCGGCGGTCAGGGATCACCCCCGCGTGCGCGGGGAGCAGGGCCTGCTCCAACACGAACGTCGTGTCCCACAGGGATCACCCCCGCGTGCGCGGGGAGCAGGGAGCGGCTCGACGAGTTCACCCGGTCGATCGAGGATCACCCCCGCGTGCGCGGGGAGCAGCCCAGAATCTGCTTCAGCAGCGGACCGAACGACACGGATCACCCCCGCGTGCGCGGGGAGCAGGATCGCGGCGAGTTCCAACGCCCACGACCACACGGATCACCCCCGCGTGCGCGGGGAGCAGGCGAGCTGCTTGAAGAGCCCGCGGTCCCCCCCCTGTCACGCTGATGTGAGACAGCCCGTCTACCAGGGGATACTCTTCCTGGACGGCCCTGAGGAGAGCACATCAGCATGACGTCGAAGCC
>NZ_JBITMV010000029.1:0-38774 GCF_044466625.1 Micromonospora sp. NPDC049366 | reverse complement strand
CGCCGCGTGGTGGTGGGGGGCCGGTGCGGGGTGTGTTCCGGGGTTCGGGTGGGTTGCAGGGTGGGTTTGAGGGGTCGTTCTCGCAGACGCGGTTGAGGGTGCGGGATGAGGTGATCGTGGGGGTGGTGTCGGGTCGGGGGCGTTTCGATGGGGAGGTGCACCTGTCGGGCGTGTTCACCCCAGCCGATGGCGGGACCGGGGGTGGGCAGTCGCGACTGGTGTCTGTGGTGAACACGGGCACGCAGCCGACGATGGCGTCGCGTGGTGAGCCTTCAGGGCCGGTGCCGGCGCCGGTCAGGCTGGTGACCGGCCCGGTCGTGTCGCAGCCCGTGGTCGTGGGCGGCGTGTCCGAGGACACGGCCGCGGCTGTGGCTGCGGCTGACGCCACCGTCGGCTGGACCGCCGGCCTGCCCCTGACCCGGGAACCCGACCTCGTGCCGCCGGGGCCGCCGACGGCGGACGACGGCGGTTCGAATCCTCCGTCCTCGGGCCCGGTGACACCGCCCGCGGACCCGTGGCGGGATCTGGATGACCTGGTGGTGCCTTCCGGTCCGCCGCGCGGCGTGAGCCCGGTGCCTTCGCTGGTCAGCGACAGAGGCTCCGACAGTGACAGTGACAGCGGCTCCGACAGTGACAGTGTGCTGACTCTCGGCGACGCTGGCGGGCGGGACGGCTCGGACCGCGACAGCGGCCTGGTGCTGGCGCACGGTGACACAGAGCTCGACAGCGCAGGGCGAGCCGAGGCCGAGGGCACCGCCTGGTCCGGAACGAAGACCGACCCGATGGACGACCCGGTGGCCGGCGTGGTGTGGGACACGACGCCGGTGACCGGTCCGCGACCTCAGGGGAGCCCGTCGACCGGGGCGCTGCCCGGTGACGTCGCCGGTGACGGCGTGTTGACGTCGTCCGACGACAGCGCGGGAGCTGGTGTCGTGCCGGACCGCTCCGGTGAGGGTGACCCAACGCGCACCGGCACCGGCACCAGTCGGGTCGGGGCCGGCGGGCCGGAGTCCGTTTCGGGCGTGGGGACGATGTCCGGTCCGGGTGGAAGGACCGGCCCCGGCCGGCATCCGGGGACGGTGACCGGGTCCGGGCGGTCGCTGTCGCGGCCGAATGCGGACAGGTCGGGGCGGGATCTGGACAGGTCCGTCGCGGGCCTGACGACGGCAGGTAACCCGTCCGCCGCAGTGGTGCCGATGGTTTCCACCGTTCTGTTGGCCGGTGGGCGCGCCGCGGGGGCGCACGGGTCGTCGGGGACGGAGGTTTCTGCGGGTCGGGAGGTGGGGGCTTCTCCGGGTGCGGCTTCGTTGCCGGTGGAGAACGCGGCCGGTCAGCGGCTGTCCAGTGGGTCTCCGGCCGTCGATGGGCGTCTGCGGTCTTCGGTGGTCGACCCTGTCGCCGGGCCGGCGGTGATCGGTTCGGCTGGCGTGGAGGGATCGGCCTCATCACAGGTGGTGCCGCCGCGATTGAGCCGGGTCACGGAGGCGCAGCGGGAGTGGGACGGGGTGACCGCGGACTGCGTCCTGCGGGCGGAGACTATCATCGATGAGTTGGGCGTGCCGCGGCGGGCGCGTGACGACGGCAGCGGTGATCGTGACATCGATCGCCTGGCGGCGCGTTTCGACAGCCGGTTCCAGCGCCGCGGCGGGGCGGTCCTGGATGCTCTCGAGGTTGGTGCGATCACGGTCGTCTGGACCGATCGACCCGGCAAGCCCGCTCATGTGGGGCTGGTGCAACGGATGGGGCCGGGCCTGCTCGCGTGGGCCGACCCGCAGGGCGAGTCCGGCAGCCGGGTCCAACTCGTGTCCACCACCGGACTCGGTTCGCTGAGTGAGGTGGTCGGCTCGGGAACCCCACACGTGCTCATCGACCGTGCCGGCAACCTCATCCAGTTCAGCGACACCGGTAACATGGTCGAGCCTGCCAGCGGCACCGTGCCTGACGTCGTCGGCACATCGGCCGCGCTCTCCGACGCTCTGCTCGATCCGTCGGCCACGACGCGGCCGGGTATGCGTTCCCTGCCGATCGGGAGCTCGACCAGGCCGGCGGATGGCGCGGACCTGACCACGGCCGCGCGGTACGACGTACTCGCCGCCGCCCGACGTGAGCTCACCGAGCACGAGCGCACTGTAGGCGATCTTCGCTTGCGGGAGAGCCAGCTCGCAGCCGATGCCGTGGCGGTGGAGGCCGACTCCGCGGCGAGTGTGTCGGCGGAGCTCGCAAGGGTTCGGGAGGAAATATCCAGAGCGGAGGAGGAGGTGTCGCGCCGGCGGTCGATCGTCGACGGCTGGGAGCAGACCTTGCGGGGCATTGTTGATCTGACCGATGTGGGCAACGGGCGTAGTTTCCTGACGTTGACGAATGGGGACGGCGTGTCGGCGGGTCAGGCCGCCCGGATCGGTGAGCTCGCGGCGCGGGCGTTGCGGGATTACGGCCGTGTGCACGAGTGGAGCGAGCAGACCGGTCGCGATATGGGCGGTGCGCTTGCGGCGCTGCTGACCAGGGATCGCCTGACGTCGGATCTGCCCAGCATGGCCAAACGCGGTGGAAGTGTGTATACGGTCGGGGTTGGTTCGAGTGCGGTTCGGGTGACGTTGTGGGCGCAGCTGTCGCGGCCGTTGGATCGGGCGGCGGCACCCGGTCATGTGAGCGAGCCGGTCGAGGTTCAGGGCGATTCGCGTTGGCAGCGGCAGACCCAGGTGCGTGCGGGCCACGCCACCCAGAACTGGCGGGACGTTCCAATCGTGGGACGGTTCGTAGCCGGGTTGGGCGAAGCGCGGGGAGCGTTGCGGACGGTAGTGCCGGCGGCTTCGGTGCGGGTCCGCTATGACCAGTACCGCCGTCAGGTCGTCACCAGCACCGGGGTGAGGAATTACGACATTGTGCGGTTGCGGGAGCCGCATCATCTTCATGACTTCGACGTGCGGTGGCGGGTGCGGGTGGCGCCCGCGTCGGGACCGCTCAACCCGCACGCCGGCGGGACGGACCCGGATCGGCCCCGGTGGGTGGAGCGTTCCTCGCCGCCTGATGGGCAGACGTTTGACGGGGAACCGTTGACGGTGTGGTTCCCCGAGCACTACGCCCGCCCTGATCCACGTCCGTTCGCCGGACATGATCTCGCTGTCGAACCGCTGGCGACGCTCGACGACGTGCACGATCCGGGTGCTGTAGAGCGCAACCTGCGCGAACGCCTGCTGGTCGACGGTCGGCGCGTGCTCGACGGTCTGGACGCCGACTCGCAGCGGACCTTGACGCAGTTCGTGAGCACCAAGCACCTGCAGGGTGCGTTCCGTCGGCTCCGACAGGGTGGCGGCGTGGTCTCCGACCCGCTGTTCGACACCGACGGCCGCTTCGTCGGAATGATCCGGCTCGAGGCGAGGATCACCGACGCCCATCCGGTGACGAGCACGGAGGTGAGCCGTACGGAGATCTACCTCGAGGCTCGGGTGGGGGACTTCGGCCAGGCCGGTCTGCGCAATGACCTGGAACTGGGCGTCGGCGTCGGACTCACCTTCGTCAACAAGGCTCTGAAGGACACGGTCGCGTTCGGTTCGTATCACATGGGAGGGCCGTCCTTGGAGGGCAGGGTCAGTTCGACCCTGCGGCATGCTCAGCATGCGGGTGGTTCGGCCCTCGTGGGCCGTGGTCTCGAGAACGGAAGTGTCGGCGGTCGCATGGCTCGCAGTCACATCGTCGACGTCGATGTGGAGTGGACCGCCACGCTGCTGGTGGGACAGGATCCGCGTCCCGTGACGTGGTCCGCGAGAGCTGAAGACGGCGAGGGACTGCGGGTGCGGTACACGCCGGCCGGGTTCGACGGGATGTCGCCCGGGCTGCGTCCGCCGTCGGGTGTCGAACGTGGCGGAAACCTCGGCGTCGCCGCGGTCACGCGGTTTCAGCTGACGCCACCGTCGGACCCCCGGGCGGCGAACATCCACGATGCGCTGCTGGCCCACCTGGCGGCGGAGGGCTTCGTGGCCATGGACGGCGACGCGTCGCAGCTACAGGTGGAGAACCTGCGCCGGTTGCTCGACGTGACCAGCGCGGAATATCTGGCGGCGCACTGGGACGACCTCTCGGCCGACGGTCTCACGGTGCTGTTCGACCGGACGCGCAATCTGCGTGGTATGGAACGGGTCGCGGTGCGGTGGCGGGTGAGGCCCACCGGCCGGGCCGCCCAGCACGCCGGGCGCAGTCAGGACATCGCTGTGCTGTCGGTCACGGGCAACGACATGGACCTCAACGGCAGTAGGTCTTCCGGTGGCGGCTTGTCCGGTCAGCTCCAGGCCGATGTGACCTTCGGTATCCGTGACTGGTCGGCTGTCGCGCCGATGGTGCCGGTCACGTTCGGGCCGTACCGGTATCAGCGCAACTATCTTCGCGCCACGATGGACGGCACCGAACTGGGCAGGTACGTGGTCGTGGAGGCGGGTGACGAGGCGGTGCACCGCTTCGATCTCACGTGGCGGCTGACCGCGGAGGTGTTGACCGCCGGGGTGCCGGACCCGACGTGGACGTACCAGGTCGACGGACAGCCGGGCCAGATCGTCACGGTGTCGGTCGTCGTGCCGGAGTCGGCCGTGGTGGAGTCGGCTCCGGTGAAGCCGTCCGTGGACGGGCAGGTGCCGCGACCGCCGCGTGCTTCGTGGCGGCCGGTGGCGGCAGAGGCCGTGGACCGTCCGGCGGATGAGGTCATTCCACACATCAAGGGCAATGTCACCGTCAACGGTTCGCGCGAGCTCAACGAGATGTTCGGTGAGCTGTCCCGGCAGGTGTTCGGCGGCTCTCGCGGCTGGTTCGACTCGGCACTGCGCGGGCAGAGCCCAGCCGAGCAGGCGAGCACGTCGGCCCAGGTCCGGCGTACCTTCCTGAGCTCGGCCCGGCTCGGTTCATCTCTCGATCAGATCCTTCGGGGGGTGTACGTCACCGAGCAGTTGTTCGAGGACGGCTACGCCGGCGGTGTCGAGGGCAGGTTGGAGTTGCGCGGCGCCACCGGCCGCCCCACGTACCTTGCGCCCTACCAGGGCCGGCATCCGCAGGTGTACGCCGAGGACGGCACGGGCGCGCTGTACGACAACTGGCTGACCGAGACCGTGGAGCGCGTCCACCATGTGGGCGCCACGGGAAGCGTCGGTGTCTTCCCCTTCGCCAACAAGCCTCCCCGCACCGACGGCAAGGTTCCACTGCACCTGTATCCCGGCGTCGGCCACTCGTGGACTCCCGGCGCCTCCGAACGCACAGCGTCGATGAGAGCGGCCGAGGACACCCGCGTGTCGACGCAGCAGGGCACGACGTATCGCCTCCGGATACCGGTGACGTTCGTCGGCACGGTCGTCGGCGGCCTACGGCACCTCGCCAGCGCCCCCGTCGGCGCGTTCGTCGAACCGGCGACGGCGCGCTCGGGTGAGGTCGAGATCAGTGACGCCATCGAAGCCGCGGTCACGTTCGAGGAGCTGGTGGGCATCTGGCGGGCACTACGCGCCAGGCACCCGCACGCCCCTGCCGACCGGCTCATCGAGAACCTGCCCGAGGACCTGCGGGAGCGCACCGCGGCCGCTGCGCAGGCGATTGATCGGGATCAGGAGATCCGGGAGCGGCAGCTCGACCTGCCGGCCGCCGAGGTGACGCGACGGTTGCACACGGGCGAGACCGTGCGCTACCCCCCGCGCCGTATCGTCGCACGTCTGGGGCTGGGTGACGCGGTGGTGAGCGACATCCGGTTCAGCCCTCACCAACAGCCGCACCAGCGACCAGCATCCGCTGAACAGGCGCCGGCCGAGACGCCCAGGCCCAGGCCCGTGCCCAGAGCCCAGCGTGTCGACGGCACCGCCGAGGTGGTCCGCCACGGCGAAGAGCAGTCCATCGAACTGCGGGACCTGCCGCGTGGGTCTGACCAGCTCAAGGCACGGACCTCCGCCGAGATCACCGTGGCTCGCCGCGCTCAGGCCGACGACCTGTTCCGGCAGGGGATCGCCGAGGTCGAGCGGTTGATTCCCGGTGCCACCCGTCCCGGTTCGGGCGCGTACATGCCCGGCATCCACCAGGCCGTCGCCCAGGCCAGCTCCCCGGTGGCGCTGCGGTCGGTCATACCGCGTTTCTTCAGCTCCGGCGAACAGCGGCAGGCTGTGGAACTGACCGCGGTCCCGCTTTACACCACCAAGGACTTCGGCGGTGTGGAGGTGGACCTGGTGCTGCTGGCCCGGCCGGATCCCCGCCACCAGTCGATCAACCAGCTGCGCATGTTGTTCGGCCACGCCAACCAGAGCCTCGGCTTGGAGACCTACGCCTCCAACAACCGGTTCACCGCCCACACCCAGATCGATTCGAGCCGCTGGTCGACGGCCGGTTCGTTGCCTCTGTTCACACCCGGCGCGGGAGAGAACCTCAGATTCCAGACGCCGGGACTCACCGTCGCCAACGACTTCAGCGCATCGACAGCGGACACCATCGGCCGTGACCAGGGCCAGCTCACCATCGTGCGGTCGTTCGGCAACATCGTCAGATTCGACATTCCGCTTCAGCTCAGCTTCGCTGTGCATTTCCGGCCGCTCACAGCCTCGGCCTCGGGCCTGCTGCCCCGTGCCATACCGGCGCTGTCGCGACAACTCCACTCCGTCGCGAACCGGTGGCGGCCGTCCGGGCCCGCCACCGCCCACACCACGACGTGGCTGGACGCCGTCGCCACCCTGGACGTGATGACCTCCGACACCCATCGCACACCGGTCACGCCGACCGCGCACTGGTACCAGTCACCGACCCGGACAAACGACGTCCTGCCCGCGCTCACCCATGCGCCGCAGGCCCAGAAGGTGAGCTGGTTCGACGGCGGCGATCTGATGCTCAGTCTCACGCTGCAGGCGTTGCCACGAGCGGCCGCCAACCACCGAGCCAGGGCCCAGATCCAGGAGCTGTTCGCCGGGGTGACCACCGCCGTGACCGCTCAACTGCTGTTGGCACCCGAAGGCGTCACCGACACCTTCATCATCGAAGACCCGTGGATGACGCACGACTACGAGGCGACGGTGAGCATCAAGGCGGTCGGCGCGTCGCCCTGGGAGCCGGCCCGTGACGACGTCGAACCACGCCCCGACGGCCGGCCCCACACACCAGCCGACCACACCGACGCCGTGCTCGAAGACGGTCCGACCCACGTCGACTTCTCCCAGGGCAGCGCCGCGGCGCAACAGGCCGTCAACACCACCTTCACCTTCTCGACCACGCCGTGGCTGGAACGGCACATCGTTGACGAGCGTTACCGCACCGCGCCGGGGAACATCACCGTCGCGAACGTCCATGTGCCGACCGTCGCCGCCGTAGGAGGCGAACAGGCCCTGGCGCAGAGCCGCACCGTCTCCGGCGGCCGGCAGATGAGCCGGCTACCAGGCCGGCGCCAACACGACCCGAAGAAAACCGATCAGGACGTGCCACGACCCAACGTGCTCGCCCGCCGGCGGATCACACTGGAACTGACGGCGACGCAGAAGAAGCGATCCCGACTCACCAGCACATGGAAGGTCGAGAGCAGCCAGACCTTCACCGTGGCCGCGACTGTGGAGGCACGCCTGCCTCTCGCCCAACACCCGGAACTGGCCACACTGAGCCCAGAACAGGCCACCACCGCGCAGGAGCAGACCACCACCGCGCAGGAGCAGGCCACCAGCGCGCAGGAGCAGGCCATCGAGAAGAGCGCCACGACGCAAGTCCAGCCCCCGCCGTCGCCCGCCAGGCGCGACAGCAGACCGCCGACCATGCGCAAGCGCAGCCTCGCTTTGCCCACCATCGCCGAGACCGTGACCACCAACGTCAACGCCACCTGGCTCGACCGGCCCATCGCCACCGAACCCGCTGATGCGGGCAGCCGGCCGAGTCTCCCGCCGTCGCCGACCACGCCGTCGCCGGATACGCACACGTCGCCTCCATCTACGCCGACCGACCAGAACACCCCGCCGAGCCGGGGGAACTCCGTCACCCCGGCACACCAGGCACTGCTGAAGCGCCTGCAGGAAATATCCGCAGGCACCCATCGCCGCCCCCGGTCACCCGAGTCCGCGTCCGGCAGCAGCAGCCCCCGCGCGCACAGCACCTACCCACCGAAGCGCCGCTCGACCCTCGCATCCCTGCCGGAGGACCCCACCAGCGAGACCGACGGCACACAACACACGCCCCACCCCCCTCAGACGGGCGCATGGGATCTCCACACCCCCAGCGCCCGCGACCGCGACACGGAAGGGACGGGCCCGCTCGATCACACGGCAGCATCCACCGGCGACGCAAGCACCGGCCCGGCAAACGCCGAACATTCAACCGCCGGCGGTGACCATCCGGCATCGACCGATGCCGTATCCGTCACCCACACCACTGGGAACGAACACACCACCGCGGCGGCGTCCGCGTCGCCGGCCCGGACCGCGCCGCTGGTCCCGACGGTGCTGATGTACGCGGCCGGTTCGACCTCCGGCGGGGCCGGCGGGGCCGGCGGGGGCGGTTTGCGGCGTGCCCTGGACGGTCTCGGTTCCCCCGTCTGGCGTTCGCCTGAGCATCCGTCGGTGCTTGTGCTTGTGCCTGGTGAGGGGGGGCCGTCGGGGGTGCCGGAGTTGGCGGGGCGGGCTGCTGCTGTGGTCGCGCCGCCGGGCACGGTGGTGTTGTTGGCGGGGCGTGATGTGACTGCGGATCAGGTCGCGGTAGCTGCGGCGCGGGCTGCGGCGCCGGTGGGTGGCCCGCCACCGCGGGTTGTCGCGGTGGCGAGCGCCGGGCCGGGTGTGGTCGGTCGGTTGCGGGAGGTGTCGCGGCGGTATCGGGATCAGATTTTTGTGGTTGCTGCTGGTGGTTGGTCGGTCGCGGCCGATGGTGTGGTGCAGGCGGAGGTGGGCGGTTCTGGCTGGACGGCGTATCGGGCGGGCGTGGTCGTGCCCGGTGGGCCGCAGCGCGGTCTCGTGCCGGGGGCAGTGGCGCGGTTGCGTGTCGCCGTGGTCGAGCAGGTCCTGTCGGATCTGGACGGTCTGGCGCGGCAGTTGGCCGTGTCGGAGCACCAGGTCGCGGGGCGGGACCTGAGGGCCGAGGCCGACCGTGTACGTCAGGGTCTTGCGCAAGCCGGCGCAGCGGCGGCGCGCGGTGATGTGGTCGGCCTTTCGGCTGTCGAGGACGCCGTGGCCGCGCTGGTCGAGGGGGCGCAGACGAAGGGTCTGTGGTGGTTTCTCGGCGGTGCGCGCATGGCGGCGGTGCAGGCACGGGCCGGGGCGGTGTTGCAGCGGCTCGCCGGGTCCGTGTCCGGGCGCGAGCGCGACAGCGTCGTTGAGGAGGTCGATGGCCTTCTCGTTGAGCTTTCGACCGCGCCGCTGGGACAGCGCGCTGAGATCGGCCGGCGGCTGGAGGAGAGGGTCAGCGCTCTCGGCGAGATCACGGCGGCGTTGACCGGGGATGTGGACACTGATGCGGACGTGGCGAACCTGCTGAGCGCGATGTCGTCGGGACGGGAAGCGACCGGGGTGGGTGGGCAGGCCGCGAGGGATCTGCAGGCGTTGCGCACCGCGCGTTACCACGAATGGCGGGACGCGCAGGGCTTCGTGTATGGACCGTTGCCGGCCGACGGTGACTGTTTCTTCTATGCGCTGATCGCGGTTTTCGGTCGCCGCCTGATGAACCTGGGTGTCGGCTTGACGCCGCTGCGGCTGCGGCGGGCGCTGGCCGACGCGCTGGCGGCCGACTTCGCGCAGTCATCGCCGCGTTGGGCCGGTTTCATCCCCGACTCGACCGGTCCCGACGGCGGGCAGGTGCAGCGTCGGTTCCTCGACTGGATCAGGCGTCCGGGTTCGTGGAACAACGAGGCGGGCGACCTGGTGGTGGAGTTGGCGGCCGAGGTGTTCGGGCTGCGGATAACGGTGCTGGGGCTCGACGGGATCAGCAGTGTCGGGCCGGTCGACGCGGTCGCCGGCTACCTGCGCTACAACGGGAGCCACTATGAGGCGGTGAGCTCGCCGGGGCCGTTGCGCGACGGCGAGGCCGTGTGGGCGGAGATCCTGCGAGCGGTCTCGCGTGAGGATGCCGCCGCGCCCACCGGGCGCGGTGACAGCGGGACCGTAGCGGCACCGTTGGCGCAGTCGGGATCGGGGTCGGCGCTGGGGGGCGCGACGGGTGGTGTCGAGCGGTTGCGGTTGCTGGCGGCGGCGTTGGGTCCGTATCGGGGTGAGCCTGATTGTGTGGTGCGTCTTGGGCGGCTCGCGGATGGCTTGTATGGGCCGGTGCGGGCGGTGGATGACACCGTGTTGGGGGTTGTGCGTGCTGAGGATGGGTTGGTGGCGCGGTTCGGGGGTCGGTGGACGGCGGTGTCGTCGGTCGGTGTGGTGGTCGAGGCTGTGCGTGCGGCGGGGCGGGGTGCGTCGGGGTTCGTGACGGCTGCGGCGCCGGGTGTGCAGGGGCATGGTTTCTTGTTGCACCACGATTCTGACGGGTTGTTGTGGTGGGTGGAGACGCAGGCTGGGCAGGATGC
Organism: Micromonospora sp. NPDC049366; assembly: GCF_044466625.1. Lineage (NCBI taxonomy): Bacteria > Bacillati > Actinomycetota > Actinomycetes > Micromonosporales > Micromonosporaceae > Micromonospora > Micromonospora sp. NPDC049366. The sequence goes on along the minus strand of NZ_JBITMV010000029.1, from coordinate 28,288 downwards.
GCGGGTCAGGTCTGTGGATGAGGGGTCGCCGTATCCGGGTGTGGGTGTGCGTGCCCTGGTCGTCGACGGCAATGGTCGGTTCGTGGACGTCGAGGCGGGAACCGACCGGGTGGGGGCGTTGCTGGATCCGCCGGCCAGGCGCGCCTACGGCATGAGTGATCACTATGGGGGTCAGGTCTGGCAGCCGGGCAGTGTGCCGTGGTATTGGGGGACGTCCGCGTCCGGGTCGGGTGCCTATTTCGGTGAGATGACAGACACGGGGCACCCGCCAGCTGTCGGTGCGGATCACGGGTCGGGACAGACCGGTCAGGATCCCCAGGCAGATACGCCGCCTGCCTTCGATCCTTGGGGCCTGGCGGCTTTCGATCTCGCTCGGGATGGCGTGTTGGAGGGTGGTGATGGGGGTGGTCCGGTGGCGGATGCGCAGCTCGCCGGCCCGATGGATATGGACGAGCTTACGCTGCCTGCCTTCGATCCTTCGGAACTGGCGGCTTTCGATCTCGTTATTAATGGGGTGTTCGGGGGCGGTTTGGAGGGTGGTGATGGGGGTGGTCCGGTGGCGGATGCGCAGCTCGCCGGCCCGATGGATATGGACGAGCTTACGCTGCCTGCCTTCGAGCCTTGGGAACTGGCGGCTTTCGATCTCGCTCGGGATGGCGTGTTGGAGGGTGGTGATGGGGGTGGTCCGGTGGGTGCCGTGCCGTTGACCACTGTGGTGCCTGGTGTGGGTGAGGGCGTGGGTGGGCAGCCGCAGGGTGTGGTGGGGCAGCAGGATCCGGGCGGGTCGGTGGCTGCCGCTGGTGGGGGGCGTGGTGGGGGGCACGGTCCGGCCGTGGATGTGGTGCAGGTCGCTCCTGATGGGTGGTGTCTGCTGCGTGCGACGGTGATCGGCGCTTCGCATCAGATCGCTGCTCGGTTGGGGCCGTGGTTGCAGGAGGACACGCTTGTCTGGCTCGACATGGTCACGGCGGCGCGGCCGAACGGGCTGGTGGTTCCCGATCGCCCGGATGTGGTTGTCGGCGTGTCCGGCGATGAGCGGTATTTGATTGACATCGCGGAGGCAGTCGCCGCGGTGGTTGAGGCCGATCCGGATGTGGCGCAGGCGGCGCTGGACAGTGCGCGGGCAGTTGCCTTCCAGCGGTCGTTGCAGGATTCGCGCCGGCAGCGACAGGACTTCGACGCTGTGGCCGGGCCTTTCCGCGTTCGGGCCGCAGCAGAGGGCCGTGACCTTACTGACGGGGAGCTCGCCGAGATCGACAGGCTGCGCACGCAGCGTGGCGTGGAGGCGTCAGCCGCCGACAGGGCTCGGCTTCCGACTGACCAGGAGCGCGACGCGGTGCTCAACACGGTCAGGAAATGGCGGACGTCCTGGGCGAGTGCGGTGGGTGACGGATTGCTGCTCCTGCTGGCCGATGTCCTGGGTGTGAGTTTCCAGATCCATGGCCCTGCGGGGGGGGCCGGCCATCGTCAGGGCGGATTCCGTGATCCCGGGCCGGACGGTCCTGTGGTGCACGTGTATTACACCAGCAGCCGTGGCCACTATGACGCGGTGATAGATCCCGCCGACTACACCACGCAGGGCGCGCGTCACCGCCTCGCCGCGCGCCAGGACGGATATGTTAAGGGGATTGAGGGCCTGCTGCGCGCAGGTGGCGTCAGCCGCTTCCCGTTTCTGATGGCCCGGGCTGACGCGGAATTCGCGGCGCGGTCCGCTGCGATTCCGGCGCCCGAGGCCGCGGACTGGACGGATTTCCTGCAGGGCCTGGATGCTCTGTGGCAGACGTATGCCACCAGGGCTCCCGGCGCGGGGCGGACGCCGATCGACGGGCTACGCGGCGTCATCGACGCCAGCAACCGCATCCCCAAGTTGACCGAGCTGGCACGTAACCTCCTTCCCGACGCACAGCAAGCGGCCACCGCCCCGGCTACGACGACCCCGCTCGCCGCTGACCGGGCCGATGCCGCCGGACAGCACGGCAGTGGGACCCCGTCGCCGGTCCACCCCATCTGGAACCAGGATCCTGAGGTAACCGAGTTCGACGGGGGTCGTCAGATCAGGCGTGGTGGCCTGACTCTGCGCATTCTCGATGACGGAAGCGGTGCTGTCACCAGCGACACGGATCAGCAGGTGCAGTTCGATGCCGGCAGTGGTGAAGCGAGGATCCTTGAGGGGTTCCTCCGCGCCGACAACATGGAGCTCACCAAAGCTGACATTATGCGCCATGGCCAGCTGAAAAACCGTAATGGGGAGCACCACAGTCCGGCGGAGCGGGCGGTAGCCGCGCTCAACAATCGAATTATGTCTGTTTTTGGGTCTGCCTACGGCGCGGCTCGGCGGGACGGGACGCGGGATAGGTGGGTTTGGCGGGAGGCTAGCCACGTGCTCATGAAGGAAGGATGGATCCTGCAGGCCGCCACCGACGGAGGTGGCTGGATCGGCCACTCCAACGCACCCGACACGGTCACGTTCCTGTCGGCGGCGGAGCGGCAGGTGGTCAACGGATTCCTCAACTCTCCGACCCTGTCCCTCACGCTAGACAGAATCAAGAACCTATCCGGCAAAAAAAGCCCTGCAATTAGTATCATCGAATACCTAAACAAAAAGATGCACCTTGTAGGAGAAGGTCGGCCTATTGTTAGGCATAGGGGGGAATATGTGTGGCCCGTCGGTGTCGAGTTTGCTGGGGCCGGCCCGGTCAGAGCAAATGGACTGACTTTGGACACTCTGGCTGACGGACGTGATGTTGTGACCGACTACACGGGTCAGCAGGTGGATTTCGGTACCGGCAGCGGAGAAGCGAGCATCCTTAAGGCGCTCCTCCGCGCCCACCCCGAGGGGGTCATCACCGCTCGACTCCTCCCAAAAATCCACGCCACCTCTAGGTATTATGGGGGTGGCCAGTTCAGCCCGTTGGAGCAGGCGATAGCCGCGCTCAACAATCGAATGATCTCGGCTTTCGGGCTTACCCACGGCGCGGCTCAGTGGAACGAAGGGGGGGTCGTTTGGCGGGGGGGAGATGTTCGCCACGTGCTCCCGCGGGACGGATGGATCCTGCAGACCGAGACTGACGGACGTGGCTGGCTCGGCCAATCCGCCGCACCCGACACAGTCACGTTCCTGTCGGCGGCGGAGCGGCCGGTGGTCGACGGATTCCTCAACTCTCCGACCCTGTCCCTCACGCCAGACACGATCAAGAACCTGTACGGCGGAGCAAGCGTTCCGAAAAGTGCCGTCAGTCACCTCAACGCCAAGATGCGCAATGTAGGAAAAGTTGGGATTATTTCGCTGCATAATGAGAAATATGTGTGGCCCGTCGGTGTCGCGATTGCTGGAGGCCGCTCGGGTCAGGGCCCGGAGGTGTCCGCGTCCGGGTCGGGTACCTATTCCGGTGGCCCGGTCGGGGACGCTGCCTCATCTCAGCCTGACAGACAGGGAGTGCCGAGTCCGTGGAGTTTCGGCGAGGGTGTGCTGCGTCGCCACGGGTTCGCCAGCGGTGAGGTGGTCTTCGCGCCGGGCAGTCCCGCAGCTCGTGTGATCGAGTATCTGTTGGGCCGGTCCGGCCGGGCGCTCGAGCTGCCGGATCCGGGGTTGGACGCCGTGACCGCAGGGCGCGATGTCTTGGACGTCTTCGAGGAGATACGCGCGACTGTCCGTCAGCGCCTCGGCGCGTACCAGGCACTGCATTTGGCCGCGTTCCTGCGGGTGGACCTTGTCGTGCACGCGGGGGCGGGGCCCGCGGCGCCGCGCACGGTCACCGTCGTTCAGGAGGATGGGACGTCAAGGCAGGTCGTTCTCGCCCCGGACGAGTTCGGTGTGCTGTTGGCGCTGCGGCAGGCGCCGGGCGTGGTGCTGTCTGGGGAGCAGATTCAGAAGTTCCTGCTGGATAGCGCGGAGCGGGTTGTCGTCGTCGGTGATGTCGAGCTGATTCCGGAGGTTCTGCAGCAGCTGGTCGCGCAGTTGGGGCCGGTCTGGCTGGAGGCTGCTCGGTCTGCCGACGGCCAGCCCGGGTGGCGGCTGAATCCACCGCCGTGGCGCACGTTCCCGGGTCGAAGTGTGCCCGGGTGGGCGGTGAGTGATCCGTATGCCGCTGCCGCACGTTCCGCGGGGGCGGCGCCGCAGCACATGATCGAACCCGCCCCACCGTTGACGTCCGGCGACTTCGAGATGAACGACGAGTCAGCCGCGTCCCCCGGCAGGCCGGCCGCGCCATCCGCGCAGGACCAGGTCAGCGGTCCCGGCAGGTCGGTGCCGGCGCCGGTGCACGCGACGCCTGCCGGGCCCGTGATAGCCCGCGAGATGACGCTGCCACCGCGAGACGACGACAGCGTGTCCGGATCAGACGACGACAGCCTGTTCGGGTCAGACGACGACGATTACTCTGACTGACGCCGGCTACTCTGACTGACGCCGGCCTGCCGGGGCCGAGTGCCACCGATTCTGCGGAGCCGTAGTGGCTCGGCCGCCAGGCCGACAGCGCGTGCGGTCGGCCTGGCGGCGGTGCGTCAGGCGGCGAAGCGGTCGGCTGCCGAGCGCAGGCCGAGCCACACCGCGATGACCTCCGCCCGGTTGCGGGCGGACAGCTTGGCGTAGATGTGGTTGACGTGGTTCTTGACGGTCTTCTCGCTGATGTACAGCGCCTGGGCGATCTCGCGGTTGGTGCGGCCGAGCACGATGAGCTCCATGAGCTCGGCCTCCCGCCGCGACAGCCCGTGGTCGGCCGGCGGTGTGCTCGGCGCAGCGACGGGCAGCGGTGTGGTCTGGAAGGTCTCCACGATGGCCGCGATCGCGCCCGGGGACAGGCATCGCTGCCGGCGCGCGGTCGACAGCACCGCGTCGACCAGGCCGTCCGCGTCGAACTGCCCATGCACGAGGTAGCTGATCACGCCGAGCCGTAGTGCTTGCTGGATGTCGAGCGCGTCGGCGCTGTCGGCGAGCATCACGACCGCGGGTCCCTCGGGGCAGATCGGGCGTCGGTTGAGCGGGCGGCACCGCGGTCCGGCGCCGATCAGCACCACGTCGGGGCTCAGCCGCCCGGCCTGGGCCAGCGCTTCCGGGTCGGCACCGGCCTCGCTGACGACCGCGATCCGGGCGTTGCCCTCCAGGACGGCGCGCAGGCCGTGCCGCATGACGAGATTGTCCTCGGCGACGTGGACGCGCACCCGCGGCGGGAGACGGTCTTCCAGGGGCAGAGCGGGTGCTTTCGGCATGGCGTACAGGGTCACGGCGATCCTCCCTCGTTACCAAGGCTTCACACCCTCGTTGCCGACGCGTGGCTGAGACATCGTTGATATCAGTGACATCTGCCGTGCGAGTCGTTCGCCCGGCAGATGTTTTGCGAGTAACAGCCGGTTAGGAGTATGGCCGTCGTGACGATGATGATCGGACGAGACCTGGAGTCGGCGTCGCTGCGCGACGTCGTCACCAAGCTGGAGCACGGGCGAGGCGGGATCGCCTGGCTGGAGGGCGAGCCCGGCATCGGCAAGACCGCTCTGGCAGACCGCATGGCCCGGGACGCCGCAGTGGCCGGATGCCAGGTTTTTCGTGGATCGGGCGACGAGCTGATGCGAGCTTTTCCGCTGCGTATGATCGCCGACGCCCTCGGCGTCTCGACGCGGTCGCCCGACCCTGCCCGCTCGGCCATCGCCAGGCTGCTGCGCGGCGAACCGGGCGACGAAGGCGCCTTCGACCCGGTGCTGGCGGCGGGGGAGCGGATGCTGGAGTTGGTGGACCGGATCAGCGCCCGCGGTCCGGTGCTGCTGGTATTGGAGGATCTGCACTGGGCGGACGAACCCAGCCTGCTGCTCTGCCACCGGCTGGCCCGGGCCGTCGACCAGATTCCGCTGCTGCTGGCGCTGACCAGCCGTCCGACCGGCGCGCGTACGACCCCAGCACGGCTGCGGGGGCTGCTGCCCGAGCGGCCCGGCCTTCAGCTCGACCTGGCACCGCTGGGTACCGCGGACGTGCTGGAGCTCGCCACCCGCCTCGTCGACGGTGTGCCGGGGCCCCGGCTGCGCGCGGAGCTGGAACGGGCCGGCGGCAACCCGCTGTATCTGCGGGAGATGGTGGCCGCCATGGTCCGCGACGGCGGTCTGGAGCAGCGGGGGCAGGTACGCGAGCTGCGCGAGGACGCCGCCACCGTGCCGCCGTCGTTGCTGGCCGCAATCCGCCGTCGGCTGGCCTCGCTCAGCGAGCCGACGGTCGGCGCGTTGCGGCTGGGGGCGCTGCTGCGGCGCGAGTTCGACATGTGCCGCTGGGCGGAGGTCAGCGGCCGTCCGGCGACCGAGCTGGCCGAGGTCGCCGAGGAGGCGATCGCCGCGGGCGTACTGGCCGGGGCGGGGGATCGGCTCACCTTCCGGCATGACGTCATCCGACAGGCACTGATCGACCAGCTGCCGGCGGCGGTCCGGGTGGGGCTGCACCGCCACGTCGCGCATACCCGTGCGGTGGCGGGCGCGGGTGTGGACGAGGTGGCGCCGCACCTGGCCGCAACCGCCGGGCCGCTCGACGGTTGGGCGCTGGACTGGCTGGCCGGTCTCCCGGAGGCCATGCTGTACGCCTCCGCCGACGTCTCGGCGGACCTGCTGGCCCGGTCGACGGCGTCGCCCGTGCCGTCGGCGGCGCTGCACGAGGCGTTGCTGACCCGGCTGGCGCTGACCTTGTTCTGGCTCGGCCGTGACGAGCAGGCCTGCCAGGTGGCTGTGCAGGTGTTGCAGCGCACCACCGACCGGGAACTGGCGAGCCGGTTACGGATCATGGCCGTGCGAGCCGCGGCCCGGATCCACCGCTTCGAGGACGCCCTTGAGCTGGCTGAGCCGGCCTCGACTGACCTCGCGCCCCGGTGGCGGGCCAGGCTGGGCGCGTGGCGTGCCCTGATCCTGGTGCACGTGGGCCGGCTCGACGAGGCCGTGGCCGCGGCGCACCAGGCACTGGCCGAGGCGCAGGCCTGCGGCGACTCGCTCGGCATCGGCTACGCCCACAACGCGCTGTCCTACCTCGCGGCCGAGGCCGATCAGCTCGACCACATCGACGCCGCGCTCGCGGCGCTGAGCGACGATGTCGAGTCGACCGAACTGAAGCTGCTGCTGACCGGCAACCGGCTGCGCAGCCTGCTGCTGGAGGCCAGCCGTGCCGAGGTCGACGCAGCGCTGGCGCAGGCGCTGCGCTGGGCGGAGCAGGCCGGCAGCATGCGCGCGGGTGTGCTGTTCGCCCAGGCCACGAATGCCTCGTACTGGTACGGGCGGTGGGACGACGCGGTGGCGTACGCCGACCGCCCCGACCAGGACCTGCTGGCCAACCCGTCGATGTCCTACCTGCACGCGATCGTGGCGCTGGTGGCGCTGCACCGGGAGGACCAGGCGACCGCCGAGGCGCGGCTGCGGGCCGGTGGCTTCCTCGACCCGGCGGACCAGCATCGCTGGGTCGGCGCCTTCGGCTCGGTCGCCCAGGCGGTGGCGATGCTGGCCGAGGCCCGCGGCGATCTCGCCACCGGGCTGGCGGTGCGGGCGGTCTACCTGGACCTGCCGCCCGGACCGGCCCGCACCAGCCGCTGCGACGAGGCGCCGTACCTGGTCCGTACCGCACTGGCCGTCGGCGACCGGGCGACAGCTGAGGCGGCCGTCGCGGCCGTCGCGGCCGACCCGGACCCGGCGCCGTACCGCGCGCTGACGATCCGCTGCTGCCAGGCGATGATCTCCGGCGACCCGGACGAACTACGCGCGGTGGCGCAGGTGTACGCGCAGCGGCAGTGGCCGCTCCATCACGCGTTCGTGCTGGAGGAGCTGGCGTCGCGGCTGGCCGAGCGGGGAGATCCCGCCGCCCGGTCGGTGTTCGCCGAGGCGCTGAGCGGCTGGCACGATCTCGGTGCGACCTGGGATGTTCGGCGGGTCGAGGCCCGACTGCGCCCATTCGGCGTCCGGCGCGGACCGCGCACGGTGCGCCGCCGTCCGACCCAGGGCTGGGACGCGCTGACCCCGGCCGAGCGGCACGTCGCCCGGCTGGTGGCCAAGGGACTGTCCAATCCGGACATCGCGGCGGAGCTGATCCTGTCCCGCAACACGGTGCAGACGCACGTGTCGCGGGTGCTCACCAAGCTGCAGATGCGGTCGCGGATCGAGTTGATCCAGCAGGGTGGTGTCGTCGACCGAGCCGAGGGCTGAGCCGCGGCGTCGGCCCGGTCAGCGCCACGACCACTTCTGGTTGTCGGTGCCCAGGCAGGTCCACAACTGGGTGCGGGTGCCGTTGGCGGTGCCGTGCTCGCGTACGTCCACACACTTGTCGGCCTGCCGGCCCACCAGGTCGTTTGAGGCGTTGAGGGTGAACTTCTGCGCGGCGCCGCCGTTGCACCGGGCGACCTGGATGACCGTGCCGTTGGCGGTGGCCGACCAGGCCGCGTCCAGGCAGAAGCCGCCGGTGCGGATGGTGCCGTCGGACATGGCGGTCCACCGCTGCTGGGCGGAGCCGTTGCAGGTCCACAGCTGCGCCGGCGCGCCGTCGGTCGCGGCGGCCTGCAGGCACTTGCGCGACTCGTGGCTGACGATCGCCCGTCCGCTGGGCGCGGGCGGGGCCGTTGACGGCTTCGGTGTCGGCGTGGGCTCGGCGGCCGGCCGCACGGGGGCGCCGGTGGTCGGGCGTGGCCCGGTCGTCCCCGGCCCGGTCGTGCCCGGCCCCGGCTGCTGCCGGGGTCGGCCGGCCGGCTGGGAGCCCGAGGTCGGCACGGCGGGCACCGGGGTGACCTCGGTGATGTCCGGTGCCGGGGTCTGCGCCGGGGCGGGGTCCGGTGCCGGGGTCTGGGTCGGCGCGGGGTCCGGCACATCCGTGTGGGGCGGCAGGTCGAGGTCGTAGGCCGGAGTCGCCGTGCCGGCCGGTGGCGCGGCCGCGGTGTCGGAACGGGAGGGCTCGTCGCCGGCCGTCGTCGCGGCCACGACCGCGGTCGCGGTGCCGACGACCAGGATCAGCCCCGCGGCCAGGGCCAGGGTGGGTCGTGCGCCGCGGCTACGGCGACCGGCGTGCGCGCCGCTCAGCCCGGCGAGCAGGTACGGCCGCGGCGCCTCGTCGGGTGCGTCGCGCCGGCCGCCGGTGTCGAGATCGTCTGGCTGGTGGGTCATCACTGTCCTCGCTCGCACGGGTGGCTGCGGGGTCGTCGGTGCATGTTCACGGCCGTCGGGACGCGGCGGCGCGCAGGATGCTCAGCACCTGCTCGTCGTCGAGGGTGTCGGCGCCCGGCTCGGCGACCTCACGCAGCAGCACGTGGTGGACGCCGTTGTGCGCGGCGGTGTCCAGGACCCGGAACACGGTGCCGGGGGCGAACAGCACCTCGTCGCGCTCGGACAGCGCGCCGGGCCGCCGGCCGGTGAGGGAGTGGACGACGAGCACGTCCTGCGCTTCGCCGCGGCGGCCGTGCTCGGCCCGCAGCAGGTCGGGGCTGGTCAGGAACTCGCCAGGCCGGTAGGGGTCCGGGTCGGCGGGCGTGCGGGCGAGCACCGGCCCGATCACGGTGGGCAGCCGGTTGAGGCCGCTGACCAGGCAGGCGCGCAGCGGCGCCGCCTCTGCGGTGGATGCGGCGTGCAGCGTCGCCGCGACGGCGACCAGGTCGGCCATGACGGCGTCGGCGGTCTCGTCGGCGGCGGGGCGGATCCCGGGCCGCCGGATCAGCAGCCGGGAGACGTCGCGCGCGTGCACGTCGTACCGTGCGCCGAGGTGGTCGCGTACCCCGGCCTGCTCCTGGGGGGTGCTGCGCCGCGCCGCGGGGGCGGGGCCGGTGCTGTCGCCGCGCCGCAGCGGCGGCTGTGCGGGCGGGGCGGCTGCGGGTGCGAGGTCGCCGCGGGGCGTGGCGGCCGCGCCACCGGCGGTGCGCTGATGCGTGGCGGTGGACTTCGGCGTGGTGCGGATGGTGTCGCGAGTGGATGAAGCCTGGCTGGTGTGGCGGGTCTCGGCCGGCGGGGCCGGCTCTGGTCGGGGCGCCCGGACCGGTGCCGCTGTCGGGGTGGCGGCCGCGGGGGAGGCGCTCGCCGTCGGGGTGTTGCCCGCAACGGCAGGTCGCGGCACGGTTGCCGGCGACGCGGCGACGGCGGTCGCCGTGATCGGCGACACCTGCGGGACGGACCGCGGGGTCGGCGCCGCGGGGACCGCGGTGCTCGCCGGTTCGGCCGTCGTCGCGGAGGGCGCTGTCGGGGCCTCGACGACGGACGGCACCGTGGGCGGCGGCGGGGTGGGGACGGCCGCTGCCGGCGGCGGGGCCGCCACGGGCGGCTCGAACCGCACGTCGACCGCCATGCCGGCGGGCAGGCCGGAGACGAGCGTACGGGCGAGGTCGGACGCTTCGGCGGCGTCGGCGTCCACGACGAACGTGTCGGCGGCACCGGCGGGCCGGTGCCGGACGTCGTCGCGGGCCGGCTGGTCCGCGGGGCGCAGCCAGTAGCCGCCGCGCACCACTTCCAGCACCCAGCCGTCGGCGGCCTGCTCGACCGCCGGGCCGGTCTCGAGCCGCCCGGAGACCGGGCTGATCCAGGAGTCGACGTGGGGCACGGGGTCACCGGCGGGGTACGACACGGTCTGCGCGGGCCGTAGCGGCCCGGTGCGGCCGGCGGCGTCGACCGGGACGTGGTAGGTCGTGCCGTGACGCCGCACCGGCAGCCCGGCGGTGCGGGTCACGGTGAGGCGCAGGTCGGCACTGAGCCGGGCGGCGACCACGTCGAGCAGCGATCCCCAGGGCCCGTACGGCATCAACACCAGCCGGTCGAGCGTGACCCGCGGCAGCCGGGTGAGCCAGCGGTATACCCGCCACGGCGAGGGCGGCCTGCGGTCCGGCTGCCCGACCAGGACCACCATCCGGCTGTCGTCCACCTCGATCGCGTACGCCGGGTCGTCGGGCGCCACGGGTCGCCGCTGCGGCCGCCGCAGCCAGTAACCGGCGGGCAGGTCGTGGGCGAGCACCCGGTCGGGTAGCCAGCCTGACTGGCGGGGCAGCGGCGCCTGCCACTCGGGTGCGGGATGGCGCGGCGGGGCAACGGCGCCGGGCCGGGCGCCGGGCCGGTGCACCCGCCACGCCGCGACGTGTGGGCGGGTCACGACGAACAGTGCGCCCGGGGCGACCAGCATGGTGGGCCCCACTGGTGCGACGACCTCGATGTCGAGCCGCTCGGCCAGCCGCTGCGCGATCACCGCGGGACCCGCTCCGGAGCACGCGAGGCGGATCGAGGCGGGCTCGGGGATCTGCTCGCCGACCGCCCGTGCCACCAGATCGGGATCCTGGGGCGCGTCTCCGGCCAGCAACACGGTGCAGCGGTCGGTTTCGGCGGGCAGCGCCTCGACGAGCCGGCCGGGAAGCCGGTCGTCCTCTCCGATCACCAGCGTGTTGCCGTACCAACGGGCGTTGGGCTCGCGCATCGCGGGGGGCACCTCCGGTGACATGGTCCTCGATGCGGGCGGCGGCGGGCAGGCCCAGAAGGGCCCATTGTGGTCCCGGTTTGCCTCAGCGCGGGTCCGCCTCGGCCGGTCGCGGGTCGCTGTCGTCGTACGCGGCACTGCGGTGGTCCACCAGGCGGTAGCCGCGTTTCATCACGGTCTGGACGAGGTTCACGCCCGCCAGCGACCGGCGCAGCCGCGACACCGCGACCTCGACCGCGTGGTCGTCGGTGTGGGCCCAGAACGGCAGCAGGCGACGCACCTCGGCGGGGGACAGCACCCGGTCGGGGTGGCGGGCGAGCACGCGCAGCAGCGCCATCGGGCCCTGCTGCATCGTGATCAGGCGGCCGTCGACGACGACGGCCTCGCCGCGGACCTCGACCGTGTGCGGGTCGGCGGCGATGAGCTGGGTGCGCTGCCGCAGCACCCCCGCGACCGCGTTCGTGAGGTGCTCGACGTAGGGCGCGCCCGCCAGTTGCGGTTCGATGTCCAGCTCGCGCAGCGGCGCGGCGGTGAGCGGCCCGAGGCACACCGCCACCACATCGCCGGAGAGAGCCTGGTGCAGCTCGTCGAACTGGTCGCAGGTGCGGGCGTGCCACAGCAGGCTGCGGGTGGCCTCGGCGCTGGTCAGCACGACGGCGTCGAGCTGGCGGCCGACGACCTGCTTGACCACGCGGCGCATGACGTCGGGGCTGTTCGAGGGCAGGACCTGGTAGGTCGGGACGGACACGACCTTGTGCCCGACCTCGCTGAGCGTGTGCGCGAGCTCCTGCATCGCCGGGGTGCTGACCTGCAATGCGATCGTCTGGCCGGGGGGCAGGCGGTGGCGCAGGTGCAGGACGAGCCCCTCGGTGGTGTCGCCGACGGCGGAGGAGATGTTGGTGAAGCCCAGGGCGCGCAGCGCGTCGGCGCACAGTGGATTGCTGGCCAGCAGCCGCGCGTGGGCGAACCGGGCCAGCAGCGGCACGTCCAGCCGCCAGCTGCGGACCGCGGCCATCCAATAGTTGAACTCAACCGCGGCGGTGACCACGAGCTGGTCGAGCGGGCTGGTCAGGCAGCTCATGGTCGCCTGCTGCAGGGTCTCCTCGATCGGCTGGGCGACCGCCCGCACGGCTTGCACGCTGACGACGCGCGCTCCCTCGGCGGCCAGCGTCTCGGCCATCGGGTGCCGGCGCACATCGCTGAGCACGGCCACGGCGAATCCCGCCAGGGCGCCGACGGTCGGCGGTGCTGGCGGGAGCTTCCTGGCGCGTGGCGGCACGAGGCCCTTTCGGGGTGTTGAGGGGGGGACATCCCTTAATACGCAGCGGGGGGCCGGGTGGCTCGATCGGGCGGGCGGGTTTTCCGGCGATGCCGCCAGCGTGTTACGGGCATGTTTCGGGCCGTTCACCGATTGGGGTAGCGGTCTCGCCGAGAAAGCATGAGAAGTCCGTATTTAGCCGGTGTAAACCGGGTGCCTGCCCCGGCCGGGACGAGAAGCGGACGCGGACCCGGTGAGCAACTAGGCGGTTCGATTTCATGTCCGGCGAAGTGTTCCGTAATCAGATCGCTACCCGAACACTGACTCCGACAACGACCCCCGCGGCCGGTCACCGTCCGGCGGCCGGGTCCACCACTGATTTGTCGGGAGAGGCCTGTGGCTGAGGTCGCGCTCGCCGAGATTGGCAAGCGGTACGCAGACGGCACCATGGCGGTCGAGAAGCTGAGCCTGAAGGTCGCCGACGGCGAATTCCTCGTTCTCGTCGGCCCGTCCGGTTGCGGCAAGAGCACCGCGCTGCGGATGATCGCCGGACTCGAGGAGATCAGCGAGGGCACACTGAGTATCGGGGACCGGGTGGTCAACCGGGTGCCGGCCCGCGACCGGGACGTCGCGATGGTCTTCCAGAGTTACGCGCTCTACCCCCACCTTGACGTCTTCGACAACATCGGCTTCGGGCTGCGGTTGCGCGGCATGAGGAAGAACGCGGTCGAGCCCCGCGTCACCGCGGTCGCCGAGACCCTGGGCCTCACCGAGCACCTGCGCAGGCGACCCGCGTCGCTGTCCGGTGGGCAGCGCCAGCGGGTCGCGATGGGCCGGGCCATGGTACGCGAACCCGCCGTCTACCTGATGGACGAGCCACTGTCCAATCTGGACGCCAAGCTGCGGGTCCAGATGCGCGCCGAGATCGGGCGGATCACCCGCCGCACCGGGGTGACCACGATCTACGTCACCCACGACCAGACCGAGGCGATGACGCTGGGCGACCGGGTCGCCGTCATGCGCAAGGGCCGGCTGCAGCAGGTCGCGCCGCCGCAGGAGCTGTACGACAACCCGGTCAACGTGTTCGTCGCCGGCTTCATCGGCTCGCCGCCGATGAACCTGCTCGAAGGGGTGTTCAGCGAGGACGGCGACGCGCTGCGGCTCACCTTGGGCGACCGGACCATCCCGGTCGGCGGCACGTTCCTGCAGAACAGGCCGGGCCTGCGCGCCCACCTCGATCGTCGGGTCGTCGTCGGCGTACGACCAGAGGATCTGAGCGACGCCACGCTCGACGGGGCCGGCGCGCCCGCCGTGCTGACCGCCGAGGCCGAGCTGACCGAGGCGCTGGGCTCCGACCTGTACGTGCACTTCAGCCTGCCGGTGCCCGCCGTGGTCAGCGAGGACACCCGGGAACTGGCCCGCGACGCCGGTGCCGAGCCGCTGAGCGAGCGGGCCGACCGGTCCACCGTGGTGGCCCGGTTCAGCCCGCGCTCAGCGGCCCGGCCCGGTGACCGGATCGCGGTGGCCGTCGACGCGTCGCGGCTGCACGTCTTCGACGTCGAGACCGGTCGCAGCATCCGCTGAACGACTTCCGGCTGCCGGGGCTCCTACCCCCCGACGCCAGTCGGACAGAAGAGGTACCGCATCTTCTTCAGAAGGGAATGTTAGATGAGAAACAGTCTGCGCGTCGGGGCGGTGGCCGTGGCCGCCGTGCTGGCCGTCGCCGGGTGTGGCGGCTCCGGCGACCCCACCACGACAGGGTCGGGCCCGCTCGCCGGCCAGTCCGTGGAGGTGGCCGGCACCTGGTCGGGCACCGAGCAGGCCAGCTTCCAGCAGGTCCTCGACGCGTTCGCGGCCAAGACCGGCGCGACGGTCAAGTACACCTCCGGCGGCGACGACCTCGCCGCGCTGATCAACAGCCGGTTGGCCGGCGGCTCGCCGCCCGACGTCGCGCTGGTCCCGCAGCCCGGGGTCGTCAACGAGTTCGTTCGCAAGGGCGCCATCAAGCCGCTGACCGGCGCGGCGGCCGAGGCCGTCGCGGCCAACTACTCCCCGGCCTGGCAGGAGCTGGGCAGCGTCGACGGCAAGCTCTACGGCCTCTACTTCAAGGTCGCCAACAAGTCCGTGGTCTGGTACCGCACCGACACGTTCGCCGACGCCGGCGTCCAGCCGCCCGCGACCTGGGAGGACTTCGTCAAGGTCACCCGGACGCTGGCCGACTCCGGGGTGTCGCCGATGGCGGTGCCCGGCGGTGACGGCTGGACCCTGACCGACTGGTTCGAGAACGTCTACCTGCGCGTCGGCGGTCCGGAGAACTACGACAAGCTGTCCCGGCACGAGCTGCCGTGGACCGACCCGACCGTGGTCCAGACGCTGCAGCTGCTGGCCCAGTACTGGGGCGACGCCAAGGCGGTCCAGGGCGGCGCCAAGGGCGCCGTACAGCTGAAGTTCACCCAGTCCATCGCGGACGTGTTCGGCGACAAGCCGCTGTCGGCGATGCTGTTCGAGGGCGACTTCGTGGCCGCGGAGATCAACAAGCTGGGCAAGGTCAAGGTCGGCGAAGGCGCTCGCTTCTTCGACTGGCCGTCGGTCAACGGCTCCAAGCCCGCCGTGGTGACCGCCGGCGACCAGGCCGTGGTGTTCAAGGACAGCGCGGCCACCCAGGAGCTCATCGCGTTCCTGGCCTCGCCCGAAGCCGCGAAGATCATGGCGGCCAAGGGCGGATTCCTGTCGGCGAACAAGAATCTCGACACCTCGGCCTACCCGGACTCGACCACGGTCGCGCTGGCGGAGTCGGTGGTCAAGGCGGACCTGCTCCGCTTCGACCTGTCCGACCTGACTCCGCAGACCTTCGGCGGTGGCACCGGCGCGTCGATGTGGCGTCTGCTGCAGGACTTCCTGACCGACCCGGCCGATCCGGCCGGCACCGCCGCCAAGCTCGAGGAAGCCGCCAAGAAGGACTTCGGAGGTAAGTGATGGCACGCGCGTCCGAGCCGGTCGGCGAGGTCGTCACAGCTCAGGCTGTGCGCGGTCCCGGGGCACCGGTCGACGGCCAGACCCCGGCGGCGCCGTCCGGCGCCGGCCAGCCGGGCGCGCCCGGCGCGCGGTCCGCGCGCCGGGAGGGGCCGCGGTGGCGGGATCGGCTGACCAGCGTCTGGTTCCTGGCACCCGCGATCATCGTCCTGCTCACCCTGGTGGCGTACCCCATCGTCTACACCGTCTGGCTCAGCCTGCACAGCTCCGACGGCGACACGTTCGTCGGCGCCGACAACTACGTGCGGATGTTCACCGCGCCGGAGACCCGGCACGCGATCGTGAACAACATCGTCTGGGTCGTCGTGGCCCCGACCCTGGTCACCGTCACGGGCCTGGTCTTCGCCGTGCTGATCGAGCGCGTCCGGCTGGCCACGGTGTTCAAGGCCGTCGTCTTCATGCCGATGGCGATCTCCTTCCTCGCCGCCGGTGTCACCTTCCGCATGGTCTACGACGAGAGCCCGGACCGCGGCCTGCTCAACGCGGCGGTGGTGACGGTGCACGACGCGTTCAGCCCGCCCTCGCAGTACTACGGGGCCCGTCCGCGCGAGGGCGCACCGCTGCGGGAGGCCGCCGGCGGCTTCGAGGCCAGCGCGACCGCGGGCACCCCGGCGCCGCTGCCGCTGGTCGGCCTGCCGCAGGACCGGGTGCCCGCCGACGCGGAACCGGCCGCCCTGCCCGCCGTCGGACCCGGACTGACCGGCGTGGTGTGGCTGGACTTCACGCCCGGCGGCGGTGGCGTCGCCGGCGCTGTCGACCCGGTCGAGCGCGGCCTGCCGTCGATGACGGTGCAGGCGGTGCGGGACGGCACGGTGGTGGCGAGCACCACCACCGACGCCGCAGGCCGATTCGCATTCCCCGAGCTGACGTCCGGTTCGTACACGGTGCGGCTGAGCCCGGAAAACTTCACCGCCCCGTTCAACGGCGTCACCTGGCTCGGCCCGTCGCTGGTCACCCCGTCGATCATCCTCGCCTACATCTGGATCTGGGCCGGGTTCGCGATGGTCCTGATCACGGCCGGCCTGTCGGCGATCCCGCGCGACGCGCTGGAGGCCGCCCGCGTCGACGGCGCGACGGAGTGGCAGGTCTTCCGCCGCGTCACCGTGCCGCTGGTCCGCCCGGTGCTGGTGGTCGTGCTGGTCACCCTCACCATCAATGTTCTCAAGATCTTCGACCTGGTCATGGTACTGGCACCGGAGTCGTCACAGGACGACGCGAACGTCATCGCCCTGCAGATGTACCGGGTGTCGTTCGGCGGCGGACTGGACTTCGGGCTCG
Organism: Micromonospora sp. NPDC049366; assembly: GCF_044466625.1. Lineage (NCBI taxonomy): Bacteria > Bacillati > Actinomycetota > Actinomycetes > Micromonosporales > Micromonosporaceae > Micromonospora > Micromonospora sp. NPDC049366. The sequence continues at coordinate 11,333 of NZ_JBITMV010000029.1, read as the reverse complement.
GCAGCGCCCTCGGCGTACTGCTGTTCCTGCTGGTGCTGCCGGCGATGTTGTTCAACATCCGACGCATGCGGAAGGAGCAGAGGTGAGCGTCGACGTCGAGATGCAGGTGCCCGACCTGACGCCGGCCGGGGTCACCGTGAGCGGCCCTCCGCGGCGCAGCCTGGCCGCGCGGCTGGTCGCCCGGCTGGGCAGCACGGCGATCAACGTGATCGTGGTGCTGCTGGCGGTGTTCTGGCTCGCTCCCGTCGTGGGCCTGGCCGTGGCCAGCCTGCGCACCACCGCCGACAACAGTTCCACCGGCTGGTGGACGGTGCTGACCGAGCCCAGTCGGCTGACCCTGGACAACTACGCCGCGCTCATCCGCAACGAGAGCATGCTGCACTCGCTGTGGAACACCGTGTTGATCACGGTGCCGTCCACGATCCTGGTGGTCGTGCTCGGCGCGCTGGCCGCCTACGCGTTGGCCTGGATCGACTTCCCCGGCCGGGACTGGCTGTTCGTGCTGATCGTGGCCCTGATCGTGGTTCCGGTGCAAGTGGCGATCATCCCCGACGCGAAGCTGTTCGGGTCGTTGGGGATCTACGGCAGCCTCACCGCCGTGGTCGCCTTCCACGTGGCGTTCGGGTTGCCGTTCGCCATCTTCCTGCTGCGCAACTTCTTCCTGGCCATCCCGCGCGACCTGCTGGAGGCGGCCCGGATGGACGGCGGCCGCGACTTCACCATCTTCCGGCGTGTCGTGCTGCCCGTCGCCTGGCCGGCCATCGCCTCGCTGGCCATCTTCCAGTTCCTGTGGGTCTGGAACGACCTGCTGGTGGCGCTGGTCTTCGCGACCTCCGACAACGCGCCGATCACCTACACGCTGCGGGAGCAGATGCGTGCCTTCTCCTCCAACGTCGACGTGATCGGGCCAGGGGCGTTCCTGTCCATGCTGGTGCCGCTCATCGTGTTCTTCGCGTTCCAGCGCTACTTCGTGCAAGGAATCCTGGCGGGTTCGGTCAAGTGACGACAACTGCCGCGGGCGTCGCGCCGGGACCGGACCGGCGCCCGCGGCAGCCGCTCCGGCACGGCCCCGCACGCCGGTGCGGGTGAACGAGGGCAGCGAGGAGGGAAACATGGTGCTTGCGGTGACGAACGAGCGACCGCCGATTGGCGGCACCAGGCCGAGGCGGTACGGGTCGGACAGCGCCGAGCGGCGGATGCGGTCCATCTGGATCGCCCACGCCGGGCCGCTGCTGCGGTTCCTGCAGCGGCTCAATCCCGGACGCGAGCACGTCGCCGAGGACCTGCTCCAGGAGACCCTCATGCGCGCCTGGCGGCACCTCGACAAGTTGCCCGACGACGTGGACTCGCTGGCGCCGTGGCTCTACACGGTTGCCCGCCGGATCGTGATCGACGCCGCGCGCGCACGGCAGTTCCGGCCGGTCGAGATCGCACTCGGCGAGGCCGACCGCGAGCCGGTGATGGCCGACGAGTTCGACCAGGTCGTGTCGGCGCAGGTCATCCGCGGCGCGCTGCAACGGCTGACCCCCGAGCACCAGGCGGTGCTGATCGAGCTGTACTTCCGCCAACACTCCACGGCCGAGACGGCCGCACGGCTGGGCATCCCCGAGGGCACCGTCAAGTCGCGGGTCTACTACGCCCTGCGAACGCTGAACGCGATCTTACGGACCAAGGACTAGCCGCCGGACCAGCCGATTCAGACCCTGTGTGGGCGCCGACGGGCACCCACCGGAACCAACGCGCCCCGTGCGCCGCCGCACCGCCTGCGGCGAGCTGCCGGACGGCGCGGCCCCCGCGATGCGGGGCGGGGCCCGCCCCCGCCCCGCCCCGCATCGCCACTACGCCGACGGCATCGGCCGGGCCAGCGGCCGCGAACAGGCCCGGACGGGACCGGCCCGGACGCCCCGGATCCGTATGACGTGATGCCGCACCACCAGTTGTTGCGGCCGATTGAACCCCGCGCGGGACACCGCCACGAAACCCCTGGAACGGACCGATGAGCAACACCACACCACCCCTGCCGCATCGGCGACCCCGCCAGATGCCGCACTCACCCGACTGGTTCAAGCACGCCGTTTTCTACGAGATGCTGGTGCAGGCCGGGCTCGACTCCGACGGAGACGGCCGCGGCGACCTGCCCGGTCTTACCAGCAAGCTGGACTATCTGCAGTGGCTGGGCATCGACTGCGTCTGGCTGCCGCCCTTCTACGACTCACCGCAGCGCGACGGCGGCTACGACGTGCGCGACTACTGCCGAATCCTGCCCGAGTACGGCACACTCGACGACTTCGTCACGTTCGTCGACGAGGCCCACCGGCGCGGCATCCGCGTCGTGACCGACCTGGTCCTCAACCACACCTCCGACACCCACGAGTGGTTCCAGCAGTCCCGCCAGGACCCGGGCGGTCCGTACGGCGACTACTACGTCTGGCGCGACACCGACACCGAGTACGCCGGCGTGCGCATCATCTTCAGTGACACCGAGGCGTCCAACTGGACCTTCGACCACGTCCGCAAGCAGTTCTACTGGCACCGATTCTTCTCCCACCAGCCCGACCTCAACTACGACAATCCCGCCGTACGCGAGGCGATGCTGGCGGTCGTCCGGTTCTGGCTGGAGCTCGGCATCGACGGGTTCCGCCTCGACGCCGCGACCTACCTGTACGAGCGCGAGGGCACCGACAGCGCCAACCTGCCCGAGACGCATGCCTATCTGAAAGCCATCCGCCGGATGATCGACGAGGAGTACCCGGGCCGGATCCTGCTCGCCGAGGCCAACCTCTGGCCGCAGGACCTCGTCGACTACTTCGGCGACCCGGCGGTCGGCGGCGACGAGTGCCACATGGCCTTCCACTTCCCACTGATGCCGCGCATCTTCATGGCGGTGCGCCGCGAGTCGCGCCACCCGATCTCGGAGATCCTCGCGCAGACCCCGGTGCTGCCCTCCGGCTGCCAGTGGGGCACATTCCTGCGCAACCACGACGAGCTGACCCTGGAGATGGTCACCGACGAGGAGCGCGACTACCTGTACAACGAGTACGCCAAGGACCCGCGCATGCGGCTCAACGCCGGCATCCGCCGCCGGCTCGCCCCGATGGTCGACAACGACCGTAACCAGATCGAGCTGTTCACCTCGCTGCTGCTGTCGCTGCCCGGTTCGCCGGTCATCTACTACGGCGACGAGATCGGCATGGGCGACAACATCTGGCTCGGCGACCGCGACAGCGTACGCACCCCGATGCAGTGGACGTCGGGTCGCAACGCCGGCTTCGCCACGATCGACCCGGCCCGGCTCTACCTGCCGGTCAACATGGGCCCGGTCTACGGCTACCAGGCCATCAACGTCGAACAGCAGCTCGAACAGCCGGCCTCGTTGCTCCAGTGGACCCGACGCATGATCGCTCTGCGCAAACAGCACCCCGCCCTGGCGGTGGGCACCTACGAGGACATCGACGCCGCCAACCCGGCGGTGCTGGCGTTCCTGCGCCGCCGCACCGACAGCGACGCCGACGAGGTGGTGCTCTGCGTGCACAACCTGTCCCAGCACCCGCAGCCGGTGCGGCTGTCGTTCGGGGACCGCTTCAGCGGCTGGACCCCGATCGAGCTGACCGGCGGCACCAGGTTCCCCGAGGTCCGACAGGACCCGTACGTGCTCGCGCTGCCCGGCTACGCCAGCTACTGGTTCCAGCTGTCCCCGGCGATGGTCCCCGCCGCCCCGCAGCTGGTCCAGCAGCGGGCCGACGGCCGGCTGGCCTCGGCGTCGTAGAAGGCACGGAGGAAGGCCTGAGCCACCCCCGCTTCGATGGAGTTTCCTACCGGCCACGAGGGGTTTGTGCACCTCGAACACGGCGATTACGGCCGGTAGGATCTCCAGGAACGCCTGCTGCCCGTGGTTTTCCGAGACCGGTGCTCGCACCCAGCCACCCCCTGCGAGGCGCGCTGGTCGTAGAACGCGCGTTCTCGCCTTCGTCACATCGTGCGACCCGCGTTGACCAGCCGGATCGGTCAGTGGTGTACGGTTCGCGACCGAGCGTGAGGGGGAGTCGGATGAGTTATCTACAGCAGGCCGAGCAGTCGCCGGAGACTGAGCGGATCTTTGACGCGGCCACGAAGGGGTTGGGCTACCTGCCCAACTTCACCAGGTTGTTCGCTCACAGCCCGGCCGCGTACCTGGCCTGGCAGCAGCTCAACAGCGCGGTGAAGGCCGACATGGAGCTGCGCCGCTACGAGTTGGCGACCCTCGCCGCGGCGCGGGCCCTGAAATCCTCCTACTGCGGACTGGCGCACGGCACGATCCTGCGAGACAAGTTCTTCGACGCGTCGACCGTCGCCGCCATCGCGTCAGACCACGGCAGCGCCGGCCTCTCCGCGCAGGAGGTCGCGGTCGTCGACTTCGCCGGAAAGGTCGCGACCGACGCGAGTTCGGTCGCCGAGGCCGACATTGCGGGCCTGCGCAGTCACGGTCTCGATGACACGGAGATCTTCCACGTGATTCTCGCCGTCGGTGTCAGATGCTTCTTCAGCACGGTCCTCAACGCTGCTGGGGCTGTGCCCGATCCGCACTACAAGGAAAGCCTCGACGCGGACCTGCGGCAGGCGCTGAGCTTCGGCGGCTAAGAGACGTCTCGTAACTCGGGGCAGCTTGGGCGAGGCGATCCAGGAGATCCGTGATCGATGGCTGCTGCGTGTTGCTGGATGAACTGGACGCGAGAGGCGACATCGCTGCGCGGCAGGGTGCTGAGCTCGTAGCCGTGTTGGGTGTAGGCGGCGACCATGGCGTCATGGGTACGCACGGCTTCGGCGAAGTCTTGGTGTCGTTCGCTGTCGGTGGTGTAGATCTGCGGCCAGGGCGGGGCGATGAACACGCGCTGGTGGTAGCGGAACAGCTGCGCTGCGGCTGTCACGTGCGCGGGAACGGGCTGGCCGAGTAGGAGGTAGTAGCCGACCAGGTCCGGGATCCCACGGTCGAAGAAGACGGGTCCGGCATGCTGGTGGGCTTGGCGGTAGGAGCGGATTTCCCAGCTGAGCATGATCTCGGCGAACAGTCGTGGGTCCCCGTTGTGTAGCGCCTGACCGCCGATTGACATCTGGTCCTGGATGATCTGTCGTCCCGCTTCGTCGACGCAGGCGTAGCCGGCACGCCGCAAGCTGTCGACCAGGGTGGTCTTGCCGGCTCCGGGTCCGCCGGTGATGACGATGTACTGGCTGCTCACTTCATCCTCGCTGATGGGCGTCGACGTCTCGCAACTTGATGCTGTTGCCCTGGTGGTGCCGCACGTCGATCCCGGGTTGAGCGGGTGTCGCCGGGGCGCCCTCGGTCCCGGCCTGCCGAAGTCGATGCGGCGTTGGCTGTTGTGGCGGCCTGGCGGTGCGGGCGTCGCGGACACGCCTGCTGGGCGATCTCGGCGCGCTGCTGGTCGTGGCGTTCCCGCTCGAGGGCGCGCTGGCGGCCCTGCCGAGGAGAGTTGTAGAAGGCGCTGTGGGCGACGCCGAAGAGCGGCAGAGCAGACGGACCGGGTAGGTCTTCTCCGCGTCGGTGAACCGGTACACGTCAGTCCGGTTCACCGCTCCGTCTCGCGTGCGAAGACGACCGCGGCTTTTTCAGGATCTCTTCTCCAGCTCCGGTGGGCAACCTGACGCCGCAGCCGGCCCGCTCGTCAGCGGCCAGGCCGCTGGGCCGGTCGCCATTGCGCTCCTGCCGCAAACGATCGACCCAGTTGCGCAGCGTCTCGTGGTTGACGCCCAACTCCCGGCCGACGTCACGGATCGTGCGACCGGAGTCGAGGACCAGCGCCGCGGCCTGGCGGCGGAACTCCTCGGGGTACTTGCTCTGTCGAGCCACAGCGGTCTCCCCCTCCTCCGCAGGACGCCAAGTCAGAAGGTGTCCGGTCTCAGGGAGTCAGTCCACCTTTGTGGCTCGCCGCAGGCGATCCAGGTCGCCGCCCGGTCGCAGTCGTTGTACACGGACCAGGCAACGACTCTTGTCAACTCTGTGGGAGCCGTGGCTGACGACCGCTGGCCGGTCCCGGTGGCAGTTGCCCGGACCGGCCAACCGATCGAGCCGCCTGCTGCCCCAAGCGGAGTCAGCGCGTGGTCAGGAGATCTGCCAATCGATCGGCTGCTCGCCCGGAGACGGGATCAGCGCGGTGAACAGCGGACTGGGCGTTGCGAGGACGGCGTTACGGAACTCCGCCCAGTAGCCGTCGGTGCCCAGGATCTGCTTGGCCCTGGGAATGGCTGCCGAGTCCGGCGCGGAGTAGTAACGTACCTTGGTGTTGTCCCCGTCGACGGCGGCTCGGTACACGACGTCGGCGGTGATCGACGGGTCGGAGCCGGTTGGCGCGTTCTTGGAGAAGAACGCATCGATTCCAGCCTGGTAGTCCGCAGGGACGTCCTGCGCAATGTCGATCTTCGTGAAGATGCGGGTGGAGTGCTGTCCGGGCAGGACGGCCTTGACCGCGATGCCGAAGGCGGCCACCTCCAGGCTCATCCCCTCGCTGAGCGCGGCCACGGCTGCCTTGGAGGCGGCGTAGACGGCGCTGTACGGATAACCCTGCTCGGCGGTCAACGAGGAGATGTTGATGATCGTTCCGGAGCGCTGGGCGCGGAAGATCGGCAGGAAGGCCCGGCTGAGCGCGATCAGTCCGAACACGTTGGTCTGGAACTGCCGGTGGATCTGGTCCATGCTGCTCACCTCCACCGGCCCCATCTGGTAGAAACCCGCATTGTTGACCAAGACGTCGACCTGTCCGAACTGCTCGACGGCGGTCTGCGCGAAGGTCCCTGCCGCCTGCTCGTCATCGACGTCCAGCAGCAGCGTCCTGACCCGCTTCAACTCGTCGTGCACCGTCAGGTCGGCCTCCTTGCGGACCGTCGCGACCACGTTCCAGCCTTCGGCGGCGAACTTCTCGACGATGGCCCGGCCCATTCCAGTCGCGGTACCGGTCACCACGATTGTTTTCGACATGGAGGGCTTCCTCTCCTATTAGTTCCGGCCCGGACATTCGTGCCCGCTATGGGCTTTGCTGCGTCCGGGCGAGTGGTGGCTTGCTGACGTGTCCCAGTGTCATCGTGGTGTATCGGGCCGACCAGGTTCGGTTCTTCATGGGAAAGACAGTCCCAGGTATCCGCCGGGGCCCGAGGGTAGATTGGGTTTCATGTCCAATCGTCCGGCGTCCGCCGTGAGCAATCCGCTTGCCGAGTTTCTGCGGGCCAGTCGTGCACGTATCCGGCCGGAGGACGTCGGCCTACCCGACGGCGGCCGGCGGCGCCGCGTTCCCGGGCTGCGCCGTGAAGAGGTCGCCCAGCTGGCCAATGTCAGCGCGGACTATCTGGCCCGGCTCGAGCAGGGACGCGTCACCAGTGCGTCACCCGAGGTCCTCGACGCCCTCGCGGACGCGCTTGGTCTCGACCGCGACGGCCGGGAGTACTTGCATTCGATCGCAGGGCCGAAACAGCGCCCAGGATCCCGTACGCAGACCACGTCGCGGGTTGACCCGCAGACCCAGCGATTGCTCGATAGCCTGTACGAAGTTCCCGCCTACGTATTCGGCCGGAGACTGGATATCCTCGCCTGGAATCCCCTGGCCGCTGCCTTGTTCGCCGATTATGGGGCACTGCCGGAGCGGCAGCGGAACCTTATCTGGCTCACTTTCCTCGATCCGGGTTACCGGGCATTGAACACCGACTGGGCCAGGGCCGCCCAGGAATGCGTCGCCTATCTACGCATGGAGGCCCGGAACTACCCGAGCGATCAGCGCCTGGCCGAACTTGTCGGGACTCTCTCCGTCAAAGACGCGGACTTTCGCACATGGTGGGGCGGCCACCACGTGACCGGCGCCGCACTGCGCCGCAAGATCTACCAGCATCCACTGGTCGGCCCGCTCACCCTCGATTCGCAGCAATTCGACGTCAGCGGCAAGCCCGACCAGCACCTCGTGGTGTTCACCGCCGAACCAGACAGCCCATCCCACGAGGCACTGAAGTTGCTCGCCCAGTGGGCGAACACGCCGGTGGCTTGAAATCCCCGTTCCGAAAGTGCCCTTCCTCCGATTCAGCATCGTGGTTGTAGACCTGTTCTATGGCCGGGACTGTTGGCGATGTCGGCACCGTCAACAGCAGCCGGCCGGACCGGCGATCACCGAGCGGTGGACAGGAATCGGGTCTGGGCGTGCCGCAGGCTGCTGAGGGCGGCGGGCACGGGCACGACGCCATAGCGGTCGAATGCATCAACGCTCGCCCCGAGCGATGGTGGCCACCGCCGCTGCCACTCGACCAGTGGCACCCGCGGGCCCGCTGCGCGCAGCGGCGTGGCGAGTCGGTTGAACTCCACACTTCGCCATTCGAATAGCGCGCTCCAGCGTCGCGTCGCGGCCATCAGCGAGCCGGCGACGTCGGCCGCCGTGGCCGTCGACGGCTGGACCACGTCGCCGTTCATGAGCGAGTGCCGCCCCAGCGGCAGTGCGTTGCGGTGGCCGTACCGTTGGCCGACAACCGCTGAGACGTGTCGGCAGGTTTCGCAGCCCAACCACGACCACCTGGTTCGGGTGGTCACCGTGTCCCGGACGCACAAGACGCACAGGTCGAGGTCGCCGGAGATGTCTCGTCCCTCCTGGTCCGGCGTACGTGATTCACAGCCGCATCGCTGCTCGCGCGGGCCTCCACCGCCGCGGAGATTTCCGCAGGTCAGGCAGACCGCGAAAGCGGTCAGATCCACGTCGTGGAATGGCACGGTGAACTCGCCTTCTGGTGCCCTCAAGGCACCCGCTCTTGCCGGGCCGCAGTTCGCGGTCGGCCTGGTCTTCTCCCGGGGGCACCGTGCGCGGGTGGCGCGGTTGCCGGGTCAGCAAGCCGGGAGGCTTGACGCTGACCACTCGTGACGCCCACGCAGCATAGAGATCAGCGAGGTCGGGAGCAATCCCGAGGGAGCGCGCGGTGGAAGCCCGCGTCGACCGCGGGTGCTCTGGCTGCCGGAGGCCCTGGTGCGGATGAGCAGTTCGGCGTCGCCGGCTCCGCCTGGCTCGCCAGGCACACGGCGCTCCGTGAGGCAGCGGCACGATGGCCGTAGAGCACCGAAATCTGGCCGATGGGGAGATGTTCTTGGGCCGCTGGGAGGACGTCGCCCCGTCGGTGGTCACCGTTAGCCTCTCGCCAAAGACGTGAGAGGAATGGCGATGGACCTTCGTGGTGTTGGGCTTGGGCGGCTGAAGGACGTTGCCGACGCCGCGGGACGAGTGGTCGCCGACAGCACGAGCGTCGCGAGGCAGTTTGTCGCGGATGCTGCTGGCGATGCCCAGGAGAAGGTGAAGCAGTCCGCCGAGCAGGTGATGGCGAAGGTCGGAGAAGTCAAGGAGGGCATCTCGACGTGGTCGTCGCGCGACACCGACAATGTCGGCGACTTGTCCACGCTCAGCGCGGACGGGAAGTTGCTCTATTGCCGGGTGCTGGTGAGTCTGGCGCTGGTCGACGGCCTCCTCGACCCTCGCGAGATCGCGAATCTGTACCTGTTCGCGTCGACGATCGGCCTCGACGGCGAAGCACGGTCGGAGTTGCGTAGGGAGATCACCGGGGCGCAACGCGACGCAGTAGGTGGCGCCGGCGACCCCGACGCCACGGTGAAGTTGTCCAGCGAATTGCGCGACCTCCTTGAGGAGGATCAGCGCGAGCCGGTCTTCACGGTGCTGGTGCGCGATCTGGTGCGAATCTCGCGTGCTGACAGGCATGCCGCGGACGCCGAGCGTGAGCGGATTGTGCTGGTGGCAGCACTCGTGTTCCCCGAGTCAGCTGACGAGGTCGTGGCGGCGACCGAACGGTTCGTGATTGCCGAGGAAGATTTCGCTTCCGGCAAGATCACGACCAGCCAGCTGGAAACCACCACCAAGGACATCGCTGCGAAGGCTGCTGCGTTCGGTGCCCCGATCGCTGCGGTCAGTCTTGCCGGCAGCGTCTCCGGACTCAGCGGGGCGGGAATCACCTCGGGTCTGGCGGCCCTGGGGTTCGGTGGCCTGCTGGGTTTGAGCGCGATGGTCACCGGGATCGGCACCGTGGTGATTCTCGGGGTCGCGGTCCATCAGGGGGCGCGTTGGGTGCTGGCCACCAACGAGCGCGAACGAGAAAATCGACGCGAGCATCTCATCCAGCAGGTCCTCAAGAATCATCAGCAGGCGATGGCCGAGCTCACCGACGACATCGCGGGGCTCGCTCACCGGGTGCAGGCCTACCTCATCCAGACCTTGAGGAACGAGGAACGCCTGACCATGCTCAAAGCTGAGTTGGCCGCGTTCCAGTCGGCCCTGGCAAATCTGCAGACCAGTCAGGAGGCCTTCGAACGCCGGGAGCCGCTTCATGTCGGATAACCAGCTCTCGGCCGCCGCCGCGGTCGTGGCTTACCAGGCCGTCACGCTGACCGAACTGCGGGGCTTGTTCGATCAGGTGGATTTCGACCTCAAGGATGTCCTCGAACGCGAATCTCGCGTCAGCGACACTCTGGACTCGGTCGAGTCCGACTTCGACGCGGTGCGCGCCCGTCTCCACGCACTGGGCGTCCTCGTACCAGCCCAGGCGTGCCAGGCGAGCGCAGCGGCCACCGTGAGTGTCGAGACAGCGAGCCGCCCCCGTTACACCGTGCCCATCGTCCCGACGGATGGCGACTTCGATCAGCTCGTCAGGCTTGCCGAAGCTCGGTTGGATCTGTTGGGCATCGATCTGACCCGGGATCCGCTTCAGCAGGTTCTGCCCTCCGGCCAGATAGCTCGCAGCCTGGGCGACTACGCCGAGGAGCACGGCGACATCAGCTGGGACACGACCGACTGGACGGTCGTCCTGCTTGCCGGAGCCCTCGCGACCGTCCTGGACATCATCCTCGTCCGCATCCCCCAGGACTCCACGTTCCTAGGCGAGAAGCAGACGGGATCGCCCCTCACCAAGTGGCTCCAGGACAAGGATCGGGCGCAAGACATCCATACCCGATTCTTCAAGCGGTTCGAGAAGCTGGCCAAAGTGCCCTATGACGCCCCCACCACGATGGCCACCGACGGACTGGTCAGCGGCATGCGGCCAGCTACCCATCGGCTCCAGAGCCTCGGCCACGATCCGGCCCTGGGTTTCCTCGTCGGCGTGGCAGATCTCATGAACGGCAGCGGCACCTACATCGACAAGGCAGGGAAGCTGGTTCGGGTCGCCACCGACTACGACCCGGTCAACCTGATCACCGCGTTCATCAAGCAGTTGCGCCATCTGCTGTCAGTTTCTGGGCTCCTTCGGAGCGCCGCGCATGCGGGAAAATCGGGTGTGGTCGCTCGCCGACGTCGGCCGTCTTTGGCCCGGTCCAGGCC
>NZ_JBITMV010000028.1:19909-39693 GCF_044466625.1 Micromonospora sp. NPDC049366 | reverse complement strand
CACGACACCCGCCAACTGGTGCGACTGCTCGACGACGTGGCCGTGGCCCGCCCCGGCCGGATCGGCCGCCCCCGCAAACGCCTCGATTCCCTCTCTGCGGACAAGGCGTACAGCTCGCGCGGCAACCGCCGATCGCTGCGGGCCCGGCGCATCCCCCACGACATCCCCGAAAAAGACGACCAGAAAGCCCACCGCGCCCGGAAAGGGTCACGCGGTGGCCGCCCACCCACCTTCCGCCCGCACCGCTACCGGCAGCGCAACACCATCGAACGGCTGATGAACCGGCGCAAGCAGTTCCGCGCCGTGGCCACCAGGTACGACAAGCTCGCCTGCCGCTACCGCGCCACTGTGCAGATCGCCGACATCCTCATCTGGCTACGCGCGAAACCGGACCGACCCAAGCCATGATCCAGGAGACACGGCCTAACGCCAACCGTTATCGCACCCGTCCGGCCTCGGTTCAGTCGCTACCGACTCGCCATCGACGACTGCGGAGTCCGGCACCCCTTTGGCCTGTACCGCTGGCCGCTGCCCATGACCGACATCAGCGCCGCGGAAGAGGCTCACCTGGATGCGGCGACCTGGCACACTCGCGGAATGCTGCGCGGGGCGACCGATCCGTACTACCGCTGCTGCCGGTCAGGTGCTGACTCTGCGGCTGGCTGACGGCACCCGCCGGCTCGTCATCTGCCGCGACGTCGCCACCGCAGTCGACACCGTGAACACCCTGCGCGCTCGGGGTGCTTGCCCGCTGAGCCACGCGCGCCGTCCGAACCCTGGTGCGAAGCGGGAACTGACGCGCCGCCATCAGCGCTTGCCTCTCTTGTTCAGCGTGGTGGTCTTCCGCGCGCGTGCCGGAGCCGCATCAGCCTTGCGGCGGGCCCGGCGGTGAGCGGCGAAGCCCACCCCTCCGAGTGCTGCGAGTGCGATTCCCCACGGTAAGGAGGCCCAATGGTTGAGGGGGTGCCGGGAGTCATCGGTGCTGCCGTTGTCGGCGAGGAACGACGCGGGGTCGTCCGGGTCGACCAGGATGGACATCGTCGGCCCGCCCGGTAGCCCCTTGATCGTGCTGGTGAACGTCTCCCCGTCGAACTGGTAGCTGATCGTCGTCGTGTCCAGGCTCTTGTTGCTGGACCAGTGGCGATCCTTGACGATGGCAGTCACTGGCACGCCCTCCGACAGGAGGCGGTCCTTCTTCGCCTCGTCACCGGTCTTCACGACAGCGGCGCCGATCGACAGGGCCGGGCCGATCACGAGCAGCAGCGCGTAGATGACGAGCCAGGGCCACGAATGGCCGTCGGACTTCGTTTTCGACTCGGACACAGGAACACGCTCCTCCGACGGGGCCCGGTCACGTCCCGTGGCGTGGTGTAGATCGTCCGCGTGAGGCTCTGTGCGCTGTTCAGTTTTCTGCATTGTTGTCGGGCTGGCAACGGGTCTGGTCAGGCGGCGATGGGTTTGCTGGTGGGGCCTTCTTGGGGGGTGCTGATCTGGGCCATGCTGGCTTCGGCGGGGTAGCGGGGGCCGATGATCTGCTGTTCGTCGTGGGCTTCGACGAGGACGGCGCCGGCGAGGCGGAGCAGGGCTTCGGCCTGGCAATGCGACCGCTCTGTGACGGCGCCGCGACGGCGGCGTGAACAGTCCTGCTACCGCCGATCTCGACGATGGTGACGAGTTGCCAGCCGGTCGCCTCGAGCATCTCGGCCACCATCAAGGCTCGGGTCACCAGCTCCGCGCCGACGCCCCGGCTCACCACCACCGACAGCAGTCGGTACGGGTAGCCGCGCAGATCAACGCGGTTGGTGAGGATCGCTTCGTCGCTCACCATGCGGGTGCGCATGATGTGTTCAGGTGTTTCCCGCGCGGCCACAGTCTGAACGTAGCCGGGTCGCCGACGGGCCGTTGTCCGGGGCGTCAGCCCGGCACGGTCGTGGCTGTGCGTGATTGGCGTCGCTCAGGCCTGGCCATCGCTCTCGCCGGCCTCGTCGCCGTCGCCGGTTCTCCGGCTGTGACCGCGGCCAGGACCTACCGGCGGCCGCACAATCGCCAAGGACGGGCGGACGTTACGTCTGTTGCGCGGCAACTCCCCCCGACCGTCACACGGATCAACGCGGCCCACCCGTGCCCGTCGCGTTCGAGCGGTGACACCGAACGGCAATCCTCGACGACGATGGGGCCCGCAGCAGAGGGCGGACAGACCGGGGCCCGCGTCACCTGCGATCGACCCGTGAAACCGTTACGCCGCAACAAACGCGACAGAGCCTAGCAAAGCGCTGCCGGCAGTGGCCGTCTACTATGGAGCCTCGGCGATCGGCGAGGCCCTGCCGGGATTTCGGCCTTCAGCGCCGCCAGTTACTGATTCTCGGCAGTGCGGACACCGTGATGAACGGGGTGAGAGAAATGAACGATTCCGTGCGGGCTGATCGCCTCGTCGAAACCTTGGGCGCTGGTCGTCTTTCGATGCGGCGCCGTCACATGCTTTCGTTGGTCGGCATGGCAGGGGTGGCCGCGCTGCCGAAAATTGGCGTGTCCGCCCCGAACGCTCCGTTCGACTTCTTCAACAGACGCATTCCCGATGAGCTGCACGCCCTGATGGGCCGGGTAGCCCATCAGGGCATCACCACCCTGGCTTTCACACCGAGCGGTGGCTGGGTGTTGGTGACGCAGGACGGCGATCTGTTCAGTCGCGACATCCCTCAAGAGTGCGAACAGAAGCTGCGGCAGTGGCTGGGTCTCGGCTATCGGATCAATTGCGTGGCCTTCCCCCCGGCCGGGGGTAACAGCTGGGCCATCGTCGCTGATCGTGACATCTACGCGCGGAACATTCCCGATGAGTGCTGGCAGCGCATGCGGTCGTTCTGGGATGCCGGCAAAACGATGGTCCACCTGTCTTTTCCGCCGTCGGGTGGTAACAGTTGGTTCATCCTCACGGACTCGGACTTCTACAGCCGTAACTGCGGCAGCGAACTCTACGAACAGGTGAAGAGATACCTCAGCGAAGGGCGCAAGCTGCTGCAGGTGGCCTTCCCCTGGCACGGAGGCTGGGTGGTGACTGCGGCCGACGGCTTCGTCGCCAGTGGCGTCACTTCCGACTGTGACGAGAAGATGCGGGAGCTCACGGGCAAAGGCTGGCAACTGAACAATGTCGCCTTCGTGGCTGGTGGTGATGGCTGGTCGCTGTACTGTCGTGCCAGGCTCGCGCCCCGGCCGACACCCGATCCGATGAGCCCAAGCACGGAGGATCGGGCCAGCGGCAAGGCGGCAGCAGTGCCGAAAGAGCAACCCTCGGAAGGGACTCTACCGACTGTCGACGCCGGCAAAGAGAGCTGGATGAGCCCGGAAGGACTCACCGCTGCCGCTACCCTCCTGGGAGCTGTGGCAGCCCTTGTCGGCACGGTGGGATCCATCTGGCTTGCGCGAAGATCCCGCAGGCGCGGCGAATCGCAGGCGGCCGACTCTTAGCCGCGTGGTAGCGGCACGTCCGGCCCGCCACGACGGGTTCTCCGCCGCAGTCGGTGACGGCAGTTCCGCGGTCGCCCACACGTGATCAGCCGGGCTGGTGTGGGACCGACTTCTGGTCAGGGGACGCCCGGTGCGGAGAGGCGAGCGAAACGTCGGCATTGGCGCGTGGTGAACGGCGGGTATCCCGGATGGCGGTCCTGCGCCGATCATTGCCCGGAGATAGATGCGAGTCACTCTCACCTCCGGGTGGAACGCCCGGGCGCGGAGGGCGAGACGTCGGCACCGGAAGCCGGGCGCGACCGAACGGCCCGACTCCGCGTCCCCGGAGGATCACCATGCCCCGTCCCGCTCTCCGCCGCCGCCTCGCGGCGTTCACCGCCACCGCCCTGACCGCGAGCGTCCTGACGGTGACCCCGCCGTCACCGGCGCTGGCCGCCAGCACGTTCGCCGCCAACGACTACTGCCTCGGCCAGTGCGCCGACATCCTGCCCCCCGGGCAGAACGGCAACGCCACGCTCGTCGCCATCCTGGCGCACCAGGCGTTCGGCACCCGCCCGGCGCACTCCAGCGACCAGCTCGACGAGTACGCGAACCTGGTCTACAACTACGCCGGGCTGACCGACGAACAGATCGCCCACTTCTACAACGACGCCTCGTTCGGCGTCCCGGCCGCGCAGGTCGAGAGCACCATCTCGCCGCGCGCCGACGTCACCATCGTGCGAGACAAGGCCACCGGCGTCCCCCACGTCACCGGCACCACCCGCGCCGGCACCATGTTCGGCGCCGGCTACGCCGGGGCCCAGGACCGGCTCTGGGTGATGGACCTGCTGCGGCACGCCGGTCGCGGCACCCTCACCTCGTTCGCCGGCGGCGCGCCGGGCAACCGTGAGCTGGAGCAGAGCATCTGGGCCAACTCGCCCTACTCCGAGGCGGACCTGCAGGCCCAGGTGAACGCGCTGCGCCTCAAGGGCGCCCGGGGCCAGCAGCTCTACACCGACGTCGTCGACTACATCGCCGGCATCAACGCCTACATCGACAAGTCGATCGCCGAGGACAACTACCCGGGCGAGTACGTGCTCACGGGCGCCGGCAAGCCGCAGCACTTCACCATGACCGACCTCATCGCCACCGCCGGCGTCATCGGCGGGCTCTTCGGCGGGGGCGGCGGCAGCGAGATCCAGTCCGCGCTGGTCCGAGTGGCCGCCCGGGCCAAGTACGGGCCGACCGAGGGCGACCGGGTGTGGGCGGCGTTCCGGTCGCAGAACGACCCGGAGACCGTGCTCACCCTGCACGACGGGCAGAGTTTCCCGTACGGGGCGACGCCGCCAGGCGCGACCAGCGCCGTGCTGCCCGACGCCGGCTCGGTGGTCGCCGAACCCCTCGCCTACGACCTCAGCGGCGGGGCCGCCGCCCGCACCGGCACCGGCACCAGCATCGCCACGCAGGGGCTGCTCGGCGGCCTGTCCAACCTGCGCGCGCACGGCATGTCCAACGCCGTCGTGGTCTCCGGACGGCACAGCAGCACCGGCAACCCGGTGGCCGTGTTCGGGCCGCAGACCGGCTACTTCGCGCCGCAGTTGCTGATGCTCCAGGAACTGCAGGGCCCGGGCATCAGCGCCCGCGGCGCCGCGTTCGCCGGGCTCAACCTCTACGTGCTGCTCGGCCGGGGCCAGGACTACGCGTGGAGCGCGACCTCCGCGTCCCAGGACCTCACCGACACGTACGCGGTGC
The DNA here is from genome assembly GCF_044466625.1 of Micromonospora sp. NPDC049366. Classification (NCBI taxonomy): domain Bacteria; kingdom Bacillati; phylum Actinomycetota; class Actinomycetes; order Micromonosporales; family Micromonosporaceae; genus Micromonospora; species Micromonospora sp. NPDC049366. The sequence goes on along the minus strand of NZ_JBITMV010000028.1, from coordinate 34,500 downwards.
CGCTGTGCACCACCGACGGCAGCGCCCCGACACTGCGCACCAACCGCTACCTCTACCACGGGCAGTGCCTGGCCATGGAGGCGCTGGAGCAGCGCAACTCCTGGTCGCCGACGCTGGCCGACTCCACCCCGGCCGGCTCCTACACGCTGCGCGCGCTGCGCACCAAGTACGGGCTGGTGGCCTACCGGGGCCTGGTGAACGGGCAACCGACCGCGTTCACGAAGCTGCGCTCGACCTACCGGCACGAGGCCGACTCGGCGATCGGCTTCCAGGCCTACAACGACCCGTCGGCGATGGGCAGCGCGGCGGCTTTCCAGGCCTCCGCGGCCACCGTCGGCTACGCGTTCAACTGGTTCTACGTCAACTCGACCGAGGCGGCGTACTTCAACTCCGGCTCGAACCCGGTCCGTCCGGCCACCGCCGACCCGAACCTGCCCACGAAGGCCGAGCCGGCGTACGAGTGGGTCGGCTGGAACCCGGACACCAACGACGCCACCTATCTCCCGACCTCGGCTCACCCGCAGTCGGTCAACCAGGACTACTACGTCAGCTGGAACAACAAGCAGGCGCGGGACTTCGGGGCGGCCGACGGCAACTTCAGCTTCGGCTCCGTACACCGGGGTCAGCTGCTCGACGCCCCCGTGCGCACCGCGATCGCCCAGCGCAAGCTCGGCCGCGCCGACGTCGTCACGATCATGGCGGACGCGGCGGTGACCGACCTGCGCGGCCAGCAGGTCCTCGGTGACCTGCTGCGGGTGCTGGACAGCACGCCCGTCACGGATCCGGCGCTGGCCGACGCGGTCGGCAAGCTGCGGGCCTGGCAGCAGGCCGGGGCGCGCCGGGTGGAGACGTCCCCCGGCGCCAAGGTCTACCAGCACGCCGACGCGATCCGGATCTTCGACGCCTGGTGGCCGCTGCTGGCCTCCGCGCAGTTCCGCCCCGGTCTCGGGCCGGACCTCTACGCCGCGCTGGTCGACGCCATCGAGGTGAACGAGGCGCCCTCGGGCGGCCAGAACGGCGGGCGCGACGGTGCCGCGAGCTGGGCGTTGCAGGGTCAGGCGCACAAGGGCTCGTCGTTCCAGTACGGCTGGTGGGGCTACGTCGACAAGGACCTGCGCACCGTGCTCGGCGACCCCGTCGCCGGCGGGCTGGGCCGCGCCTACTGCGGCAACGGCAACCTCGGCGCCTGCCGCCAGGCGCTGCTCGACACGCTCGGCCAGGCCGCCGCGGTGCCGGCCACCACGGTCTACCCGGGCGACACGTCCTGCGGGGCCGGCGACCAGTGGTGCGCCGACTCGATCGCCCACTCCGGGCTGGGCGGCATCACCCATCCGCTGATCGCCTGGCAGAACCGCCCCACCTACCAGCAGGTCGTCTCGTTCCCGGCGCGCCGCGGCGACGACGTCTCCAACTTGGCCCAGGGTCGTGCGGCCACCGCGTCGAGCACCCAGTTCCTGACCAGCCACACCCCGGACAAGGCCGTCGACGGCAGTCTCTCCAGCCGGTGGGCGAGCAGCTACAACGACAACCAGTGGATCCGGGTCGACCTCGGCACCGCCCGCAGCGTCAGCCGGGTGGTCCTGCGCTGGGAGGCCGCCTACGCCACCTCGTACCGGGTCGAGGTCTCCGGCGACGGCAGCTCCTGGACGCCGGTGTTCACCACCACCGCCGGCAACGGCGGCGTCGACAACGTGACCTTCACCCCGGTCACCGCCCGCTACCTGCGGGTGTACGGGGTCAAGCGGGCCACCTCGTACGGGTTCTCGCTCTACGAATTCGAGGTGTACGGACGCTGATCTCACCCGGAGGGGGCGGCGGAAACCACTCGCCGACCCCTCCGGGTTCCGGCGATCCATGCCCCGAACATTGCCCCGCTACCCCCTTCGCCTCAACGATGGGGACTTCTTTGTGCTGCTTGGGCCTTCCGAGGACGGGAAGCCGACCCTGTTACGGTCGATCGCCGGGGACCATCACGCCGACATCGGCCCTGTCCCGACGCGCTGATCCCCGGCATGACGGTGCGGGAGAACATCACCTACGCGGTGGTCATCGCCCGCTGCCCTCGTCAGGCGGTCCGCCCACGGCACCGACAGGAGCGATCATGGTTCGGGTGACACAACGACTGGTGGCCGCGGCGACGGCCGTGTCCCTTGCCGCGTGCACCCCCGTCAAGGCCCCGGAACAGCCGGCGGGGGACCGCGAGGTGCGGGTCACCCCATCCACGGTCGCCGACCACGACCGCGAGTTCCGGCTCTTGGAGGAGCGGTTCGACGCCCGGTTGGGGGTCTACGCCATCGACACCGGCACCGGTCGCACGGTGGCGTACCGGTCCGACGAACGGTTCGCGTACGCGTCGACGTTCAAGGCCTTGGCCGCCGCCGTGGTCCTCGACGAAACCACCGACACCGAGCTGAACCGGGTGGTGCGGTACTCGGCGGACGACCTGGTGACCTACTCGCCGATCACGCAGCAGCACGTCAACGACGGCATGACGCTGCGCGCGATCGCCGACGCGGCCGTGCGGTACAGCGACAACACGGCCGGCAACCTGCTGTTGCGCAAACTCGGCGGACCACAGCGGTTCGAGAAGAAACTGCGGGTGATCGGCGACACGGTCACCGATCCGGCGCGCTACGAAACCGCACTAAACGAGGCGAGGCCGGGTGACCGGCGGGACACCAGCACCGCGCGGGCCCTGGCCCAGGATCTGCGGGCGTACGCCGTGGGCGACGCCCTGGAACCGGCGGACCGCGACGTGCTCACTGGTTGGCTGCGGGGCAACACCACCGGCGGCGAGCTGATCCGCGCCGGTGTCCCCGACGGCTGGGCCGTCGGGGACAAGACCGGCGCCGGCGGGTACGGCACCCGCAACGACATCGCGGTGATCTGGCCCCCGGACCGCGCGCCGATCGTCCTCGCGGTGCTGTCCAGCCGCGACGAGAAGGACGCCGACTACGACAACGCGCTGATCGCCCGGGCGACCGAGGTCGTGATCTCCGCGCTGTGACGGGGTGTCGGCCCGCCGCGTGATCTTGGCGTACGAGACCGGGTTGGTTCGGCCCGGTGAGTCCACGGCTCCGCCGAGGCGGCTTTGTGGGGACGCAGGACATCTTTACGGCTGAGCTCTGGGCCGGCCCGGGGATCAACACCTACTTCTTCCTCGGGGCGGTGTTGCTCGCCGTGACGACGGTCTCCTACGTCCGCCGGTCACGAGCGGACGGTCGCGCCTGACCGCCGCACTTTCCACCACCAGGTCGACATGGTCAGAGCCTCCCCGGCGATCCGAGGAGGCTCTGACGACTGTCGATGGATGGCTATCTCAGAGGCGCGGGTCCTGCTGGACCTTCAGGGCGTTGAGGATCGGATCACCCTCGCCCTTCTCGCGGCTGAACTCGATCGTCAGATCACCACCGGCGTGCTCGACGGTGACCGCGTTCAGGTCCGCGGTCAGCGCGCCCACCTTCGCCTGCACGTCGTGGTCGTAGAGCACCACCGTGCCGTCGGCCAGAACATCGAAGGCGCGCTTGCCGACCTTGACGTTCTCGATCTCGGCGAAGTCGAGGCCGATCCGGTACGTGCCGGCGGGGGCGTTCTTGAACACGTAGCTGAACGTCTCACCGGTCCGCTGGGTGCGGAACAGCGCGTCGTCCGTCGTGCCGGCGATGTCGGCCTTGGTGGACCGTGCCTTGCCGCCGACGTAGCCCCACGGCCGCTTGCCGAGCTCCTGGTCGGGCGACCAGACGAAGCCGTCGGATCCGACGTAGCCGGAGCCGCCCACGTCGACGCCCTGCCAGTAGGCCGAGGTCGCCAGGCGCACCGGCTTGAGCTGGGTTTCACCCTTGCCGGCGTTCGACGCGACGAGCACGTCCCCGACGAGCACACCGGGCTCGACGCCGGCGTTGTCGGCCGTCGCCGTGACCGTGGTGGACGTGCCGGGCGCGAGCGTGACCGTGCCGGTTGCGGCCGCACCCGTGAGGGTCAGCCAGGGAAGGTCAGCGGCCTCGTGCCCGCCGTCGCCGGTGCGCTGCTGCTCGCTGAGCCGCACCTCCAGGGGGGCGGAACCGGTGTTGGTCACCGTCACGTCGGCCGTCGTCTTCTGGCCCTTGTCGAGGAGCCAGTCGAAGTCAGCTCCCGTGACGGTGGCGATGCCCGTGGTCAACGCCGTGTCGACCACCTCGGCCTGGTCCTTCTTGGCGATGGCCACCGGGTGGCTGGCGGTGACGTAGTTCGGTGACGACACCTCCACGGTGTTCTCGCCGACCAGCGCCTGCGCCTTCCACCGACCCTTCACGTCGGTCGTGATGACCCGCTCACCGGCCGGCCCCTTGATCGTGACGATCGCGCCCTCCATCGGCTTGCCGTCGTTCTTGTCGGTGACCGTGCCCTCGATCGTGCCCGCGGCCGGGAGGGTGTACTCCAGGCCCAGGCCGGCCTTCAGGACGGGCTGGTTGAAGGAGTGCTGGCCCGCGGGGTTGCGCGTCAGGCTCTCCACACCGACCGTCGCCGACGACCCCCGGGTCAGCGGGTTGTCGCCGCCGACACCGTCGCCGTACCCGATCTGGATCCGTCCGTCGGCGAGCAGGGTGACCGAGAAGCTCACGCGAGCCGTCGGGTCGTTGTAGAAGGCGACGTTGCGCCACTCGATGACTTCCGCCGCCACGCCGTCCACCTCGGTCCTGCCGAAGTAGATGCCCGCCTCGTCGTCGACGACGAGGTCGTCCCAGAACGGGTAGATCGCGTCGATCGGGTACGGCCCCGGCAGTGCCGCGTTGCTGCCCGACGTGTTGGCGCGGTCGAAGGTCAGCGTGCCGTTCGTCGTCACGCACACGCCGTCCCAGGCCGTGTCGTAGAACGGGAACACGAAGCTGGTGTCGAACCACAGCACGCCGCAGAGGTCGTCGCCGTGCCACCCGGACTCCTCCGTGCCCTGGCGGTAGAGCCCCTCGGTCACCTTCATCGTGTACGAGCGACCGGCGGGTGCCACCGGCACGGGGCCCGGGTCCGGCTGCTCGGGCTGGGGCTCCGGCTCCGCCGTGTCCGCGCGCGGGTCGAGCGTCACCCGCAGCGCGGCGACGCTCGGGGCCTTCAGGCCCTTCGAGCCCCGCAGCTCCACGGTCAGCGGCCCGCCCTCGTGCTTCACGACGGCGGTACGCCAGTCGGCGGCGTTCTGGCCCACGGCCGCGGCCGGGTCGTACGCGTACTCCGCCAGCGTGCCGTCCACGAGGACGTCGAACACCCGCTTGCCCGTGGCCACCTTGTCGATCTCGGCGAAGCCGAGATCGATCGCGTAGGTGCCCTTGGGCGCGTCGGGGAAGCGGTAGAACAGCTGCTTGTCCGACGTGGTGCGCTGCAACTGGAACAGGGCGTCGTCCGTCGTACCGGCGATGTCGGCCCGAGTGGAGGTGACCTTCGTCTTCCCCTCGTAGCCCCATGCCGTCTTGCCGGCGGCCTGGTCGCCGGACCAGGTGTAGCCGGAGCCGTCGGTGAACGACGGGCCGCCGGCGTTGACACCGACCTGGTACTTCGTGGTCGTCAGCGTCACCGGGACGTAGGTCTTGGACTGGCGTCCGGCGTCGGACCTGACCACGATGTTCGCGCCGAGGACGCCCGGCTTGGCGCCCTTCGAGGAGATCGACACCTTGACGGTCGTCGACTGACCCGGGGCGAGGGTGCCGCCGGTCGAGGAGAGCGACAGCCACGGCAGGTCGGTGATCAGGTCGTCCTCGACGTCGACGAGCACGACGTCATCGGCGAGCTGGTCGACCGCCCACAGCGCCCCGGTCGAGTCAGTCTCGAGGCCGCCGCCCTGGCCCACCTTCTGGCCCGGGAACCACCACGCGTTCACCAGCGAGCAGTCGTCAGGGTCGACCTGCAGCAGGCGGGTGGGCCGGTTCGAGGTGAGGTCCGTGTACCAGATGGTGTCGGAGGCCTGGTTGTAGGCCAGGCCGATCACCTCGGACAGCGGCGGAGCGCAGAAGGACAGCAGCGCACCCGCGTTGTCGTGCGACGTCCCGGCGACGGTGCCGATCATGCCGTTGGCCCGGCCGCCGACGTAGAACACGTCCTCGACGGGGTTGTAGGCGAGACCGGTCAGCGGAACCGTGGACCAGTCGCCCTTGATCTGGCGGGTCTCCTTCCCGGTCTTGCGGTCGAAGCAGTGGATGTAGCTGGCCGGGCTGTCCTCCATCTGGCACATGTCACCGGTCTTGGTGTCCAGCGCCATGTCGAACGCCCGGTAGGCGGGGTTCCACGACGCGTCGAAGACCTTCCCGGTCGGCTTGCCCGTCACCGTGTAGGCGGTGTTGGTCCGCGCGTTGTAGTCGTGGACCCAGACGTCGCCGTCGTACCCGATGCCGGAGGGCTCCTTCTCGGCGATGGTGCCCGGGATGGCGATGCGGGTGATGACGTCGCCGCCGGCGGTCGGGCCGACCTTGGCGGCCGCCTGTGCCTCCGCGGTGCCGGACGTCGCCGCCTTGCCGTCGATGTTCGACGGCTTCATGCCGCCCGCACCGTTCTTCCACGCGGCGAGGTCGATGGTGCTGTCCCCACCCTTCGCGGTGCGCGCGGTGGCGCCGGCGGCGTCAAGCTCGGGGTGGCGCGCGGCCTCACCCAGGGTGTACGTGAGGGGAGCGGAGCCGTTGTTGGTCAGCGTCAGCGAGCCCACGCCGTTCTGGCCGGTGCCCAGGAGCGCCTCGAGGCCGTCGGCCTTCAGGCCGGCGACACCCGTGGTCAGCCGCGCGTCGACCTTGACGCCCGCGTAGAGCTTGTCGAGGGAGAACGGGTACGCCGCGGTGGCGTAGTTCGCCGCGTCGACCGTCATCGTGTAGTCGCCGACCGGAAGCTGACGGTGCACGACGCCCGTGCCGTTGGTCGTGACGGTCTCGACGAGCCCGCTCTTGTTCGTGAACGAGACCTTGGCCCCGGCCACCGGCAGTCCGTCGTTCTTGTCGACGACGGTCGCGTCGAGATACCCGAAGTCAGGCATGTCGTAGGTGACGATCATCCCGTCGCGCAGCACCGGGGCGCTGTCGGAGAACCGGATGCCATCTACGCCGGCCCAGCCCTGGATACCGGTGACGGCGTGCGCGCCGGCGGTGACCGGATCGTCGGACCCGACACCGTCGCCGTAGCCGAAGATCACCGTGCCGGAGCGGGTGAGCGTGGCCGAGAAGCTGACCGGCTCCGTGAACTCCGTTCGGCTCGGGTACGCCCACAGCTTGGCGTTGCGGTACTCGATGACGAACGCGTCCTCGCCGCCGACCTTGGTGGCTGCCGTGAAGATGCCACCGCCGGAGGCGAACTCGACGGGGGAGTTGACGTAGAACGGGAAGATGCCCGCACCGCCGCTGCCCGGTCCGGTGCTGGTGTCCGGCGAGATCACGCCGCGCAGGCCCACACCGAGGGTGTCGTGGCTGCCGTTGTAGAGCGCGACCGGGAACGGCAGCTTCACCGTGGCCCACACGCCGCTGGTGACCGTGACCGGGTCGGTGCCGCGCAGGTACTCGCCCTCGGAGACGACGCAGCTGTAGCCGCCCTTGTCCACGACGAGCCCGACCGGGATCTCACGGGACTCGTTCTGCGCGCCGACGGTCAGCGGGACCGTCGTGGGCGAGAAACAGGCGTTCGGCTTGACGCTCAGCTTGTATCCGCCCTCAGGGACACCGCCGATCGTGAACGCGCCGTTGGCGTCGGTGCGGACCGGCTTCAGCGGCGTGTTCGCGACGGAGACGTCGGCGTTCGGAACGGGCTGCTTCTTGTCATCGACGACCCTGCCGCTGATGTCGTGCCTCGCGGCAGCCGTGAGCGGCAGCGTGACCGAGGTGTCCTGGCCGAGGGTGACCGTGACGTTGGCGCTCGCGGTCAGGTAGCCGAAGACCTTGGTGCTGAGCTGGTAGTCGCCGACCGGCAGGTTCGTGGTGAACCGGCCGTCCTTGTCGGTTCCGATCGAGCGGCTGAATGGCCCGCTGATCGTCACCTCGGCCGCGGGGACCGGGGCGCCGTTGGCGGTGACCACACCGGTGAGGGTGCCGCCCTGCCGGGGCGCGAGCTCGAGCAGGCGGACGAGGTCGAGCCGGCCCTCGCCGTACTTGTTGTTCACCTCGGCGGTGCCGCCGCACTCGGTGTCGTCGACGTCGACGGCCGACTCGCCGAGCAGGCGGCGAGTCTCCTCGACCTGCCCGATGAGGGTCGGGTCGTAGCTCCACAGCGCCGCGACGGCGCCGGCGACGTGCGGCGCCGCCATCGAGGTGCCGCTCATCTCGGTGTAGCCGTTGCCCGGGTAGGCCGAACGGACGCCGTCGCCCGGAGCGGAGATCTCCGGCTTGATCCGGCCACCTTCACCCTCGCCCTTGCGGGAGAACGGCGCGAGCGTCCCGTCCGAGGCGAGGGCGCCGACGGAGTAGGCACTCTCGGCGGCGCCGGGGGAGGAGACGGTGTCGCAGTCCGCGTACGGCACGGTGTTGCCCGACGCCCAGACGCTGAAGATGCCGGCCGCGGTCCAGGCCTCGTCGATGGCCCGGAAGAAGTCGTCGAAGTCGTGCTCGAGGTCCTGGCCCCACGAGTTGTTGATCACGTGGGGGCGCTTGGCCGGGTCAGGGTTGTTGCCCTGGACGTCGGTCGGGGCGAGCAGCCACCAGCCGGAGCGCAGCAGCGACTCGACGCCGTTTTCGCAGCAGCCGTTCGTCGCGATCCACTGCGCCTCCGGGGCGACGCCGATGTGGTCGGTGCCGTCGTCGCCGACCATGGTGCCCATGGTGTGCGTGCCGTGTCCGTTGTCGTCGCACGGCGCACCCGTGCACGTACCTCGGGTGGCCATCCAGTTGTAGTTGTGGTCGACGGTGCCGTCGGACTTCGCACCGCGGTACTGGTGCACCAGGGCGGGGTGGTCGAACTGGACGCCCGAGTCCAGGTTGGACACGGTGATGCCCGCACCGGTGGCGCCCATGGCCCACGCCTGCGGGGCGTGGATGGCGTCCAGACCCCACGTGGTGGTGCCGTCTTCGGCCGCGGCCTTCGGGGCGGCGGGGCGGGCAGCCTGGTCAGCGGGGACCTTCTCGTCCACGGGCTCGACCAGCGCGACCTGCGGCGTCGCGTGGATCTCGGCGACCTGCACCTTCGCGGCCACGTCGAGGGCGAGCTTCTCGGTGCCCCCCTTGACCAGCACGGTGTTGGCGATCGGGTACGAGGTGTACTTGACGCCGGCCCGGTCGAGTTCGGCGGAGACCGATGCCAGGGAGTTCTTCGCCGCCGCGGTCAGCGCGTCGTAGACGAACTGACCGCGGGCGGTCCAGTCGGCGATCTTCTTCGCCGGCCCAAGGTCGGCCGTGGTGTCGAACCTGATCCAGAAGTCGGAGGCCGACTCCGCACGGAAGCGGTCCTTCAGGCTCGACTCGATCTTCTTAGCGGCCGCGCCGGGATCCGGCTCGGCGGCGGACGCCGGTGGCGCCTGGATCATGCTCAGGCCGACCGCTGCGGCAAGCGTTGCCGCGAGGGCTTTGAGTCTCATATGGGTCCTTCTGCCTACAGGGGTTGGTAGGGGTCGTGGCTCTCGTGCTCGTCGGCACCGTCGGCGTCGTGCGCGTCGTGGGCGTCGTGGGCGTCGGAGGTGCTGACGCGCGGCTCGCGCGACAGCTCGAGAGGCGGCTGGTGCTCGCTGGCGGAGTCGTCACGCCCGACAGGTCGCTCAGCCATGCATCAGCCCAGGGCTATGGATCATGGAGCCATGCTCGGGGGAGATGGGTGAGCTTCGCTATCCAGCGGATACGTCAAAATTCACGACAGGCCATCGAGGGAGTCCTCTTCGGCGAACACGCCGGCCTCCACCGCCTTGACCGCGAGCGCGGTCCGGGAGCTCACCTTCAACTTGCGCATCGCCGCACGCAGTTGCTGATCCACCGTCGCCGGCGACTTGGCCAGAATCCGGCTGATCTCCCGGTTCGTCTTGCCGGCGACGACCAGTTGGACCACGTCGAGCTCGCGAGGTGAGAGCTGATCGCCGTACCCTCGTCGACCGCCGCGCCACAGCCGCGGGACCTCGGCGCCGTGCTCGCGAAGCCGCTGCGCGACGCGGTCCGCGTCGCCGCGAGCCCCGAGCCGGAACAGCTGCTCGTACTGTGCGGCCAGCAGCTCCCGGCCCTGGTCGACCTGCCCATGCGCGATGAGCGCCTCGGCTTGACGCTCGCGGGCGAGCATGGCGTCGTAGGGGCGCGGCAGCGCACTCCACGCGCGCGCCGCCCGGTCGTACGCCGTCGCCGCGCGCGCGTGGTCTCCCGCCGCGGCGAGCAGCAGGGCACGGCACACGGCGAGCGCGGCGCGGGGCGCCGGCGCGGTCCGGCCGCGCAGTCCTCTGGCGAACTGGTCGCCCAGGCGTGTCGCGGCCTTCAGGTCCCCCGCGGCGAGGTACGCCTCGATCCGGGCGGGGACGAGATCCGTCGCCCAGACCCAGACGCCCTTTCTCCGCACGGTGTCCATCGGCCCGTCCGTGATCTGCAGCGCCCGGGCGCTGTTCCCGTCCGTCAGCCACAGCTTGGCCAGCGCGGCCGCCGCCTCCATCGTGTCGTCGGCCGCGCCGAGACGGGCATGCTCCTCGAGAACCAGCCGGAACTGCTCCTCCGCGGAGCGCCGCCGTCCGGCCGCGGCGGCCAACCGGGCCGCCAGGCGAATGCTGCCCAGGTAGTGCGCCGGCCGGTCCCGGTCGGCGTCGGCGAGGGCCGCGCTCTGCTCCGCGAGACCCTCCCACCGGCCGGTGAACCACGACAGGTTGGCCTGTTCGAGTCGGACGTTGTGCAGCAACCGGGACGCCTGCTCGTCCTCGGCAAGGCGCCTGGCCACGGCCAGGTGATGGTCCGCGTCGGCGTACCGCCCCCAGATCAGCGCGCCGGTCCCGACATTCGCGTGGATGCGGGCAACGTCGAGACGCTCCGCCGAGGTCGCGCCGTCGACGGGCAGGTCAGCGACGACGTCCCAGGCCTCCTCCTCGCCGAGCATGAGCAGCGCGGCGGCCCGGTTGCCGGCCAGGTTCAGCCGCTCCGCGGGCGAGTCGAACTCGGCGGCGAGATCGGCGGCGCGATCCAGCCACCGCCGATGCGTCGACGCCGGCCACGGCCCCGCATAGGCCCATCCGAGGTAGGTCATCGCCCGAGCCGCCTCGACCGGGTCATGGTCGAGGTTGGCCACCGCCTGCTCCAGCTCGCGGAGTGCGGCCTGCGCCTGACCCCCGGTGATCAGGAGCCGACCCAGGGGGTTGCGGATCTCGGCCTGCTGGCGGGCGGAGAGGCCGGGGGTCTCCAGCACCGAGCGCAGCGTACGGACCACGCGGTGGTAGACCTCGTCGACCGGTTCACGACGACCCAGGGCGGCAACCCCGGCGATGCGCGCCACCCGTGCCCGATCCGCCGGCGGCAGCACGGCCCACGACAGCAGATCGACCAGTACGTCGACCGCCTTGGTGTGGTCACCCGAGGCCATGGCCAGCTCGGCCACCTGCTCGGCGTAGCGCGCCCAGGACCGCCGCTCGCCCGCCGCACGGAAGTGGTGGGCAAGGCGGGCCACCGGCGGCGGATCGATGTCTTCCAGGGCCCGCCCGGCAAGCAGGTGGAAGTGTCGACGGTCGGTCAACGGGATCGCTTCGTAGACGGCCGTGGCGGCCAGCACATGCCGGAAACGCCAGCGGCCACGGTCATCGCCGTCCAGGACGCCGGCGTCGGCGGCCTCCGCGACAGCGCCCCGACACGCGGCTGGCGACAGGCCGGCGGTCTTCGCGATGGTGTCCACCGATGAGCGTTCAGCCAGCGTGGCCGCGGCCCGCAACGCCTGCTGCGCCGTCGGCGACAGACGGCTCACCCGTTCCCGGGTGGAGTCGCGCACCGTTGGCGGCACCTGTAGCTCGCGCAGCCTCAGCCGGACCCACTGCCCATCGCGGAAGACGAGATCGGCACGGTCGCACATGAGGCGAACCGACTCCTCCACCGCCAGCGGAACGCCCCCGGTCCGTTCATGCATGAACGTCGCGAACTCCTGCGAGACCGGGTTTCCGTCCAACATCGATGACACCAGCGCTGCCGTGTCGTCGGGTCGCATCGGCGCCAGGGCGATCCTCAGCTGGGTCACGCCAGCGGGCAACCGGGACGTCAGCCGCAGCAACAGCGATCCGTCGTCCACCTCCTCCGGTCGGTAGGAGACCACGAGGCTGGGTCCGTCCGACTGCTGTCGGGAGCAGACGAACAGCAGGAACTCCAGGGTCACCTCGTCGGCCCAGTGCGCGTCCTCGAGCACGAGAACGTCGACACGCAGCGCCCGCAGCAGCTCGTCCAGGGCGCGGAACAGGCGATGCCGTGCCGCCTTCGCATCGCCGAGGGACTGCAGCGCGGGCGGCAGGTCCGCGGACCATTCCGGGAACAGGGGCCGTAACGCACCCGCGAGCTCGGTGAGCCGCAACCGCGACACCGGGCGGTCGATCCCATGGAACGCGTCGACGATCGGCCCCAACGTCAGCGACTCGCGAAGTGGTGGGCACACCGAGACCAGAGCCGTGTGCTGGTCCGGCCCGGCCAACCACTCCCGCAGCAGTCGGCTCTTCCCGATGCCCGCCTCGCCCTCGACCAGCACGATCGCCGGTGGCCGGGCCAGGGCGCCGCGAAGCGCGGCCAGCTCCCGATCGCGGCCCACGAAGTGCGGCGTAGAGACCATCGGTGAAGTCCGATCGTCCTCGGGCGAGCGGTCGAGCACGCGTGATGATCTCTCTTTTCGCTGCTCGGGCACAAGTACCAGGCGGCTGCTCGGTTGCGGGCCCTCAGCGGGATGCCGGCTCAGCGTCGGGTCGCGCGGTAGGAGACCGGGGAGTGCGCGGTCGCTTCGTCAGTCACGTCGCCGCCGCCCGGGCAGCGTGCCCGCAGGTCCGGCCGGTCACCTTGGTCCGCTCACGGTGACCGGCCGCGGGGCGGCGCCCCGAGGTCGCCACCGTGCGGGCGCGACGGCCTTTACCGCAGTTCTAACCGCCCGCCGACTGGTGCCTTGCCGATCGGCTCCACCGGCGGGCCTCAGCCGACAGTCGCGTCATGATTGCTTCCTTTGCGGCGCCGTAACGGGCCCGGCTGTCGGGGTGCAACTCGGCCGCACGCCTCTTCGCCGCCTCGTAGCGGCGGGCGGCGTCGGGGTTGGCCGCGATGTAGGCACGAAGGAGTCGGTTCGCCTCCGGCGCCAGCGACGAGACGCCGAAGATGTGCAGATGGTGACTTCGCTTCCCGGCGGTGTCCTTCGCGAAGAACAAGTGATCACTGTCCTCGGGGAAGACCGTCGGACGATAGACGTACCCGAGCTGCTCAAGTGGCCGGAGGTCGGCGACGACCGCAGCAACCTCAGGTACGACCGCCTGGATGTCAATGATGGGCTTGGCCGCCAATCCGGGAATGCTGGTGGACCCGAAATGCTCCACGCTCAGCGCCGCAGGCAGCGCCGCCGACAGCAACGGTTGTTCGACCGCGAACCGCTCCGGCCAGGCCGGGTCGTAGGGCACCACCTCGACTACCGGCGCATCGTTTGCCACGTCAGCCACCGTAGCGGCCCGGCACAGCGGTCCGTGGCCGAGCTGTGTCGCAGGATCGACTCCCGTATGCCCCCCACGCGACCACATGCTCACCTGCGTCAGTACGGCGTCGTGCCAGAGGTGCGCCTCGTCCTCCGCCGACGCCCCGAGGGTTCGGTTCTCGGCCGTCGTCGACAGCCGAAACAGGTGGTCAACCGGGCTCGCGGTCAGCCGTGGATGCGGCCGCGACGTTCCGACCGCCGTCCGACCGGCATGATCAGGTCGTCCGATCGACGGATGGGCCTGGACCGCTCGTTCACTAACATCGGCGGCGATCACACTGCATACGGGGGACCTTCATGAACCAGAAACTTCAGGCCCGTGCGTTCGAACGGGTGACGCCGATGCTGCACGCCGGAGAGCAGCCGATCACTGCCACCCGCGCCCTGGTGGGGAAGTTCTCCGCCGGCCGGCTGGGCACGGTCGTCGCGCAGGGGATGATTCACGCGGGCGTCGGTGCGGTGGGAGCGGCACTGGTCTCGACCAGAAAGCAGTTTGTCGTGCTCACCAACCGGCGGATGATCTTCCTGCCGCAGACGTTCTTCGGTGGACCGGGCGCGGGCGTGCTCGGTGAGGTGCCCCGGGAGCACGTCGCGCTCGCCGAGGCGAAGATGGGCGTCGTGAGTCTGCTCCGCATCGCCTTCGGTGACAGCGGGGACGGCATCTCGCTGACCTTCCCCCGGGTCGACAAGAAGAATGCCGAGGCTCTCGCGGCGGCACTGTCTCCGGCGCGGGTCGACTGACGCCGCCGGGTGCACCCGGCCCCGCCCCCGTGGCGGAATGAGCTGTCTGCGCCGAACCGGAGCCCGATCACCTCGGTGACGGGTCTCCGGTCTCGGCGTATCGGCGGGGGGGGGGGGGGGGGGGGGGGGGGGGGGGGGGGGGGGCGCGGCGGCCCCCCCCCCCCCCCGGGGCGCGGGGGGGGGGGGCGGGGGGGGGGGGGGCCCCCCCCACGCCAGCTTCTGCTACTCGTCGCTCACCGGCTGGGAGGACGTCGGCCGGCTGGACG
>NZ_JBITMV010000028.1:15553-19901 GCF_044466625.1 Micromonospora sp. NPDC049366 | reverse complement strand
GCGGTTGGTGGCTCGGCGGCTTCGGCGCCCCCCCCCCCCGGCCCCCCCCCCCCCCCCCCCCCCCCCCCCCCCCCCCCCCGCGGCCGCTCACATCTATTCGATGAGCACTTTCACGGAGTCGGCCAGCCCGTCGTTCCGGTTGATGCCGACGAAGAACTCGCTTCCCACGTGGGTGACGTCTTCGATTTCGTCGGTCAAGTTGTTCCCCGGGATTCCGATGTCGCTCTCGACATCGCCGCCGGACCAGTTGTACTGGTACACCCAGTTCCAGCCGGTGTCGGGGGTCGAGGTGTTGATCGACTTGGTGTTCCAGATGTAATTCTCAGAGCAGTCGATGCCCTGGTCGGAACGATTATCGTGACTCGTCAGGTTGCTCTTCACCAGCGTCCATCCGCTCGTCAGCGCGCCGGCGCCGGGATGGGTCCACAGGCTACCCAGCCGTCGGGCGGCGTACCTGCCGGCTCCGCCCGCAGCCGTCGCGCTGTAGCAGAGGCCGCTGATGTTGCCGATCGGCAGCCGCACCTCGCTGGTGGTGCCAACCGACCCGTCGGCGTTCAGGCGCACGACTGTCACCTTGTCGCTCAGGAACGCGGACTGGCTCCCTTGGGTGGCGATCAGGGCCGGGCCCTGGCCCAGATAGTTCGCGTTGTAGGCGAGGTCGTTGCCGTGACCGAGTGTGGGAATGGAGGTGGGTGCCCCCGCGCAGACCCAGCTGGCGCCGTCCCAGGTTGAGCCGTCGCGCAACCACCTCGACAGGACAGGCTCCGCGCCGGCGGCCTTGGTGAAAATGATGTAGAGCTGGCCACCTGGCCCCGCCACCATGCCTTGCATGACCGTGCGACCCGCCTTGCACGCGCTGCTGTTCGGGATGCTCAGCCGTTCCGCCCCACTCCTGTCCGTAGCGGCGTAGGCAGACGCTGCCGGGGCAACGGCGATTCCAGCAGCGAGCGCGAGCACGGATGCGACGCTAGACAGTTTCTTCACTTCGGTGTCTCTCCCAGGGGTAGGCGGGAGCAGCCTATCAGCTCATGTGAGATCGTCTATGTCACCCGTTGTGATGGGGTGCATCGCCGTGCGAGGTGCGATGCGACGGGCAGTTCGACGAGGTCAGCTATCCGGGACATCGGCCTGCCCTGATGACGGCGTTGGGTGTCCGCTCATACGGACGGCGTCGTCGTGGGCATGGCGCCCTCGACGAGCTTGAGCCGCGTCCATATGTTCATGTTGATGACGACGCCGACGATCTCCAGGATCTCGTCCTCCGTGAAGTGCGCGGCCATCCTGTCGTGTGCCTCCTGGAACCGGTTGTTGGCGGTGACGTCTGCGGCCCGGGTCAACGCCTCGGCATAGGCCAGCGCGGCTTGCTCCGCTTCGGAGAACACGCGCGTCTCCCACCACGCGGTGAGGGTCTCGATCTTGGGCGGCGGAATGTCGGCGGTGCGGGCGGCTGCGTGGTGCACCAGAAGGCAATAGCTGCAATTGTTGATCTGCGCGACGCGTAACCGCAGAAGCTGGGCCAGGGCCCGGTCCACCTGGAGTGTGGCGGTATGGCCGAAGGCCGCGGCCCCGGCATTCGCCAGAGCCGTGAGTGGTTCATTTGACGTGGCGTCCAGTCTGACGTTCCGGATCCTGGTATCCAAGAGATGACCTCCTGTAGGTCCCAACGACCGCACCAGTGGTGGAGACGCCCCGCTTCGTGGACAGCCGCATCGGGATCCCCGGCAGCTGCGTGTGGCTGGTCATAGCGGGTAAGGGCCCAGCACGCCGACCGTCGACACAGCGCACGAGGAGCGAGCGATGGGCACCCGACAGACCTCCGCCGACGACCTCGCCTCCGTAGGCTTCTCGGTCCTGCGTTGCGCACTGGTCACGAACATCGTGTGGATCGGTGCTCTCAAGTTCAAGCCGTACGAGGTCCAGAACGACGAGCCCCTGGTCACCTCGAGTCCGCTGTTCTCGCGGTTCCGCGTGAGGCTGGGCGCACAGCGGCTCAACCGACTCATCGGGGTCACGGAGATCGGCGTGGGCGCTTTGATTGCCGCCAAGCCGTTCGCCCCCAGAGCGTCGGCGATCGGTAGCTTCGGGGCGATCGGGATGTTCCTCACCACGCTCAGCTTCCTGGCCACGACGCCGGAGGCGCGGCAGAAGGGGGAGGGGACCCTGAGCCTCTCTCAGCTGGGGCAATTCCTGTTGAAAGACACAGTGCTGCTCGGCGCTGCCGTCCTGACAGCCGCCGAGTCGCTGCGCGCGGCCGCCCTGCTGGCCGGCCCGCGTACGTCGTGATTCAGAAGACGGTGGGCCGGCTCGACCGGGTCTCCCGCGGCGCGCCGACGAGACGGTAGGCGGCTCGGGCCCCTCGAGTGGCCCGGGATGCAGAGGAGGCGTCCTGCAACCGACATGGCTCGTGGTGCTCTCGTGGGCTGCGCTCCTCGGGGGCTCAGCCAGTGCCCTCGTCATCGTTGTCGATCACTTCGTG
Source organism: Micromonospora sp. NPDC049366 (assembly GCF_044466625.1). NCBI lineage: Bacteria > Bacillati > Actinomycetota > Actinomycetes > Micromonosporales > Micromonosporaceae > Micromonospora > Micromonospora sp. NPDC049366. Next base: position 17,425 of record NZ_JBITMV010000028.1, on the reverse strand, counting down.
CTGCGATATCGGCAGCCGGCCAAGGTCATGGAGATCGTCTGGCCGGCGAGCGCCCTCTACTTCGGCCCAGCAGCCGTCCTGGCCTACCGGCAGTGGGGTAGGCCCCAGTCTCCGCGGTGGCTGAGGCGGCACCGCGCCCGGCCCCGGACGCCGCGACATGCTGCCACGATAATCGAAACCCTTCATTGCGCGACGCACTGCGTCATGGGTGCCGTCGTCGGCACCCTCATCGTCTTCTGGTTAAGCCTCGAAATATCGGACAAGCGATTGTGGCCCGAATTCATCGCTGATTACGTTGCCGCTGTGCTGATCGGCGTCGCATTCCGCTACTTCACCGAGGTCGGCCCGGGCGGCCGGAGAGTGCGGGCCGCGGTGCGGAGGTTCTTCAGGGGAGACCTGCTGAGCGTGTCCGTCTTCGAGTTCGCTCTGCTGGGTTGGCTGGCGTTCATGGAGTTCGTGGTGTTCCACGAGACCCTGAAGCCCAGTAGTCCGGTGTTCTGGCTCATCGTTCAGATCGGGTTGATCATCGGCTTCTTCGCCGCCTGGCCGCCAACCCTGTGGCTTGTCCGCAGCGGCGCCAAGGGGGAACTGGGCGCGCCACGATAGGTGGTACTGCGCCGACGTCCGTGGCGACGTGCTCGGGCGTACGGTCGGGTGGTCGAGCAGCAGGTCGTGCATCTGCCAGAAGTTGCCTTGAGTAGCCGCTGCCTCGGCGGCCGACCGGGCTGGCGGATGCCCGTCTGCGTCAAGCACGGAAGTGGACCGAAAAGGTCCGTCAAGGAGCGGAGGTCCTCACACCCGCCCGTGAGCGGCCTGATCACGACAGGGGTCGATCAACGGGCCGGCTGATCGGACGGCTCCACGAGGAACGACTTGATGTGTTCCAGTGCCATGTCCAGCGCGACTTCCATGGGTGCGACGTCGTGCGCGGCGTTCGCCAGCAGGTAGCCGCCTTGCAGGGCGGCCATCAACCCTGTGGCCAGCTTCTCCGGGTCGGCGTCCTGGCGCAGCACGCCGCTGTCGCGCATCCGGTGCAGACCATCGCTGATCAGCTTCTCCCATGCCGCAAACGTCTCCGACAGGGACGATCGAGCCTGCTCATCCTGGTCGGACAGCTCGACAGCCATCGACCCGAGGCCGCACCCGTATTTGCCGTTGTTCAGCGAGTTGGCCTGGACCAGCGCGTTACGCCACCGGACCAGCCCTGAGAACGATCTCAGTCGTTCGAGCCCTGCCCGCTCGCGCTGAAGCACGAGCGCGCCTCGATATTTGACCAACGCGCGCACGAGGTCCTGCTTGTCGGCGAAGTGGTGGTAAAGCTGAGACTTGCTCGTCTGGCTTGCCTCGCGGACGTCGTCGAGGGTTGTCGCGTTCACTCCGCGTACGAGCATCAGCCGATTTGCCGCCTCGAGGATTCGCTCTCGCGTGGCGATGCCCCGTTGGCTGATCCTGCGCCTATTCGTCGGCGCAGCCACCTGCTCGTCGCTCATCCGTCAAGTGTATCCAGCGGGCGCGGATTATCAGGGGTTGAATGGGACCCTGAAGTCCATTCAATGCCGTGGCGAATCGGCGATCGCGAAGGGTGAGTGCTTACACCTTACCTTGTGAACAGCGACGCCGTGGGCCGCCAGATCATCGAGAGGGCGAGTTTTCCCTGGACCGTCCGGTCCCGCTCGCCACGCTTGGTCAACGGCCCGCCGGAGAGCCCGCACCCGCACCTATGCGGTCGACTTCTCTCGTTCGGGCCGACCCCCTCAAGCACGGGTCGGGGGGGGGGGGGGGGGGGGGGGGGGGGGGGGCGGGGGGGGGGGGGGGGGCGCCCCCGGCGGGGGGGGGGGGGGGGGGTGGGTCAGAAGGCGGTGATGGTTTCGG
>NZ_JBITMV010000028.1:0-15544 GCF_044466625.1 Micromonospora sp. NPDC049366 | reverse complement strand
TGCCCCCCCCCCCCCCCCTTGGGGGTCTTTTGCGCCGGGGGGGCCCCCCCCCCCCCCCCGGGGGGGGGGGCGGGCCCCGGGGGGGCCCCCGCGCCGCAGGTGTCAGGCCGTCGCCCGCTTCGGCAGCTTCCACCCGGGGCGGGGGAAGTGGCAGGTGTAACCGTCGGGGTAGTTCTGCAGGTAGTTCTGGTGCTCGGGCTCGGCCTCCCAGAAGTCGCCTGCCGCGGTGACCTCGGTGACGACCTTGCCGGGCCAGAGGCCTGAGGCGTCGACGTCGGCGATCGTGTCCTCGGCGACCCGCTTCTGCTCGTCGCTGGTGTAGAAGATCGCCGAGCGGTAGCTGGTGCCGATGTCGTTGCCCTGGCGGTTCTTGGTCGACGGGTCGTGGATCTGGAAGAAGAATTCGAGCAGCGCGCGGAAGTCGGTCTTCTCGGTGTCGTAGATGACCTCGATGGACTCCGCGTGGCTGCCGTGGTTCCGGTAGGTGGCGTTCGGGACGTCGCCGCCGCTGTAGCCGACGCGCGTGGACACGACGCCGGGCTGGCGACGGAACAACTCCTCCATGCCCCAGAAACAGCCGCCGGCGAGGATCGCCTTCTCGGTGGTCATGTCGTCTCCCTGCATGTCGTCGGTGCCGGTGTTGGTGTTACTCGTGAGCAAGGTGCGGTACCTACCGTGCTCTGCGTGGCCGCGGTGGTTTTCCCCGGCCAGGGGGTCAGGTGCTGCTCCGCGTCGAGCCGCGAAGCGACGTCCCGGTTCCGCTGATCCGGGCTCGGACCCGCACACACCGACAACCATCGGGCCGGCGGTGTATTCCCGCCGCCCTGCCTTCCTTGGACTATATGGTCTGTAAATGTGAGCGGATCAAGGTTGGGGTGACTGCTGGTATGCCGCTTGAGCTGCTGCTTCTGCGTCTAGCGCAGTAACACGCTGCACTCAGACTGGACTTGACAGACCAATCTAGCCCTGGCTAGCGTCGGGATGTCCGACTGGTGACCCGGTAGCGATGGGCGGTCCGATTCGCCCTCCGGAGCTGCGGTTCGACCGACGTCCCGCCACTGCCGGTGGCGTCCGCGCGCCCCAACCGCCAGCGATCACCTGCAAGGCGGCGGGGCCTGGCGCCGCTGATGCGGGGGAAAACGCAGATTGTTCCTCGTGGCAAGTGCAGACGAGGGCTGGATACAGGGAGGTTCCGCATGAAGGCGATCGTGGTGACGGACGAGGCCGCGGGAACGGCCGGAATGACGCTGGTCGAGCGGCCTGAGCCGGAACCGGCGATCAACGATGTCGTCGTTCAGGTTGACGCGTCGGGTTTCGTCCCGACTGAGATGTCGTGGCCCTCGACCTGGGCCGATCGCCTCGGCCGGGACCGGACGCCGTCGATTCCCGGACACGAGCTGGCCGGAGTGGTCAGCGCGCTCGGGTATGGCACGACAGGGCTGTCGGTGGGACAGCGGGTGTTCGGCCTCACGGACTGGACCCGCGACGGAACCCTCGCGGAGTACGTGGCCGTCGAGGCGCGCGATCTCGCGCCGCTGCCCGGCGACGTCGATTTCACCGTGGGCGCAAGCCTGCCGATCTCCGGGCTGACCGCCTGGCAGGGACTGTTCGAGCACGGCCGCCTTCAGACGGGGCAGAGCGTCCTCGTGCACGGCGCGGCCGGCGCAGTCGGGTCGATGGTGACGCAGCTCGCGCGTGAGTTCGGCGGATATGTCATCGGCACCGGGCGCGCTGCCGACCGGCAGAAAGCGCTCGACTTCGGTGCGCAGGAGTTCGTCGACCTCCAGAACGACACCCTCGAAGCTGTCGGTGGAGTCGACCTGGTCTTCGACGTCATCGGCGGGGCCATCGGGAAGCGGTCCGCCAGCATGATCCGGGCCGGCGGAACCCTGGTGTCCGTCGTCGGACCGCCGGAGGCGCGCCCCGCGGAGGGCCTGGCTATCGACTTCGTCGTGACGCCCGATCGCGCCCAACTGGCTGAAATCGTTCAGCGGGTACGGGACGGGCGACTGCGGACGAACATCGGCACCGTCGCGGACCTCGACGACGCCGTCGCCGCTCTCAACCCGACCGAGCGGACCACGGGGAAGACGGTCATCCGCGTACGCCCGTAAGGAAGCGGGAGCGGGGACGGTCCCGGCCTTCCTCTGGATCAGCGTTCACGGCGTGGCCAGGCCGATGACTCGGTGCGGATCGCCCCCGCGCCGCACCAAACCGGACACGATGGTGGCCCGAGTTGAACTCGGGCCACCACCGGTGCGGTGGGGATCACGTCACCGCGCCACCCGCTCCTCCGTGAGTTTCGTCCACCGACGCATCTCGTCGCGCTCGATCTGCGTGACGGCCACGACGAGCCGCTGGTCGCGCGTGGCCGGGTCGTCGTACGGCGCGGCGCCGACCCGGTACAGCCGCCGGACGCCCTCCACGGACTCCCGCGCATGGCTGAAGCGCAGGTAGTTCTCCTGCCAGTGGAACATCGCCCGGAGTCCGGCGATGATCATCAGGCACGACCCGAGCGCGGCGGTGAGCAGGGTCGCGCCGGGCAGGAAGGCCGCGACGATCGGGATGGCCGTGGACAGCGCGATGGTGATGCCCTCGCAGCGCCGGTACGCCCGTCGGGACCGTTTCGCCGCGACGAGGTACCACTCGTAGGAAGCGTCCGCCACGGCGAGCGCGTAGGGGGTGTTGTCGGTCATCGGATTCACCTCATCCCTCGATGGGCCGGTGGGGCGGCCCGTAGGCCGCCCCACCGGCGCTCAGGCGGCCAGCTCCGCCGGGGCCTCGGTCTCGCCCTCCAGGTCGCGGACCCGGATGCGGCCCTGCTCGTTGACGTCGATCACCTCCACCGTCAGCAGCTCGCCCCGCTCGAGCTGGCCGCGGTTGAGGTCCGCGCGCACCTCCGGGCTCATGTCGGTGCAGTGCAGCATGGCGGTACGCCCGGAGTCGGGCAGCTTGACCAGCGCGTACCCGCCGGAGCGGCCCTGCTCCGGCACCACCTTGACCACCTCGGCGTCGCATCGCTCGCCACGCTTGTGCGGCACGGCCGCCTCGCTCCGCAGGACGGTGACCCGCCTCTCGTCGGCGTCGACCAGGGCGAGGTGGATCCGCCGCTGGCGAGGGTCGACCTTCACCACGCCGACGGTGACCGTCGTGCCCACGGTGAGCCGGACGCCCTTGAGCGCCGCCGCCGGGATCAGGCCGTTGACCCCGTGGGCCACGTGGACGAAGGCGCCGACGCCGGCGACGACGTTGACCACCTTTCCGGTGAAGACGTGCGCGGACGGGAAGTCCGACACCAGCTGGGGCCACGGGTTGCTCTGCCCGGCGACCAGCGTGTACCGGGTGTGGCCGTCGCTGGTCTCGAAGGCGCCGTCGAGCACCTCGTTGGGGGAGAACCGCTGCGCCATGTCGCTGACGATGCGGGTCAGGTCGACGTCGGCCGGGCCGAGGACCCCGTACTGGCCCTTCTCGGCCTCGACCACCACGTGCTCGCGGCTGACGTTGACCACCCGCGCCGGCACGGGCCGGATGGTGCTCGTCGCCATCGGCACCAGCCGCAGTTCGGCGTGGGCCTCCTCGCGGAGGATGTCCAGCCGGTTGCGCAGCTCGCCCTTCATCCGCTCCATGTCCTTCCAGCCCTGGCTGTACGAGATGTAGCGCAGCCCCGGCAGGTCGGACGGCACGTCGCCCGCGCACTGGGTCAGCGGGATGATCGGCTTGTTGAGCAGGTACGCCCAGGCGAACTCGATCATCACGTTGCGGCTCGACCCGGTGAGGTCGACGATGACGATCTGTCCCTCCTGGAGCCGGGCCCAGACGTTGTCGAGGACCGTGTCGCCGCCGTCGTACAGCGAGTCGGTCCGTACCGGGTTGAGACCGGCGGCCTCGATGACCGGCACGAGGACCTCGTGGTAGTGCTCGTCGAAGTCGTAGTGCACCACGTCGCCCTGGTCGTTGCGGAACTCCCGCTTGCCGAACGGCATGACCACGAAGACGTTGCCGGAGACGGGGCCGCGGTCCCGGGTGAGTCGGTTGAACATGTCCTGCTCCTCTGGTCGTATCTCGGAGCCCCGGTGGTTCCGAGATACGACGAGGGTCGGTTCGCCGGGCTGAAACGGGCAGGTTCCATCGCTGAGATCGAGCTGAGCTTCTCCCCGTCCTCGCCGGCGGATTTCAGCGACGACGCAGGCCGGTTTCACCCAAGGCGTCGGATGGTGCTCGACGGTTAGGGTGGCGGTGTGAGTTCCGGTCTGGGCGAGCAGCTGGAGATCCTGGTGCTGGGGCCGGTCGTGCTACGCCAAGGTCGCGCGGAGACAGCGATCCAGGATGGCAAGCCGGCCGAGGCGTTGCTGGCACTGGTGAGCGCGAGGGGAGAGGGCTGGGTCTACACCCGACAGGCCGTCCGGACGTGGCGGCCGCCGTCGGGCCGGGACCAGCTCACCGAGAGCGCGGTGCACCAGCGCATGCGCAAGTTGCGCGAGTACGGGGTGCCCGTCGAGACCGGCCCGCGCAACAGCGGCAGGTACCGGCTGACCCCCGGGAGCTGCCGGGTGGACGCCTGGGACTTCGTTGCCGGGGTCCAGGCCGGAGCGGACATCGATGAGCTCACCCGGATGTGGCGTCAGCCTCCGTCGCCCCGGATACTCGACCTGCTGCTGGGCAGCGCCGTTGGTGACGCCCGGCGGAAGCTGATCGAGCGGATCGCCGGCTTGGACGACGTCGCCCAGGACCACCTCGCCGACCTCGACCGCTTCACGGCGATCTTCCCCGACGACCGGTCCGTCGACCGGATCCGCCGCCACGGGCCCCGTAGGCGTAAGCGACTGCTGGTCGTGGAGGACGACCCGGACATGCTGGAGGAGATCTGCGGCCGGCTGGAGCCGACCTACCGGTGCGTGCGGATTCAGAGCATCGAGGAGTGGCAGGCCCTCCGTGATCGCGGGCTGGACGGCATCGACGGTGCCCTCGTGGACCTGCACCTCACCCCCGACCGGGACGATAAGCGCGGCCAGGACATCGTGAGTTACCTGTGCAAGGAGACCGAGATCCCAGCCGCCCTGGTGACCGCGAACGCCCCGGACCGCAGCGCGTACGGCAGCGCCGCGCATCGCAAGGAGTTCCGGCTGGTCGACATCGTCGACAAGCAACAGCGGGACTGGTGGGAGCCGCTGCAGCGGGCGGTGCGGTTTCTCGTCTCCGACGCCGAGGACGATCGGCGGCACCGGCTGGAGACCTGGCTGGAGCACGCTTTCCGGACGGTGGAACGGGCCAACGCCAGCGTGGCGCCCGGTAGCGTCGGCGCGCTGCAGATGCAGGACTGCCGTGTGGCGTACGGCGACGTGATCCGGGCGATCCGCGTGGAGCCGATCGAGGATGCGGCTAGCAAGGTCGACGAGTTCTGCCGGCGTTGGCGGGTGCGGAACTGATCAGGAATCACCTGCTGACACGTCGGGTGCGTCGACGGCGAGCGGCAGCACGACTCTGACGTGGGTGCCGCCCAGCGAACCCGTCCCGTCCATCAGCTGCAGGGTGCCGCCGAAGTCGGCGATCCACTCCGTGGCCGTGCGCATCCCGATGCCTCGGCCGCCCCAGGCCGAGCTGCGTACCCCCGTGTGGAGTCGGGCCCGTACGTCAGGCGAGATGCCGATGCCGTCATCCTCGATGTCGATCCGGCAGGTGGGCACGGCGTCCACGGACGCGACGGTCGTGACCCTGACCCTCAGCTGCCCGAAACCACGCCCGGTCGCCTCACAGGCGCGCCGGCTGTTGTCGAACAGGTTGTGGAAGGCCTGTCCGGTCAGCCACCGGTTGGCCGTGACCCGTAGCTCGTCGTCGCCGTCGACCTCGCACTTGACGTCCGGGTTGGTGTGGTAGATGTCTCTGGCCGTCTCCCGCAGCAACTCGACGAGGCCGAAGGTCTGGTTGGGTTCGGTGGCCGCCCGGTACATCTCGAGGATCGACCGCTGGGCGTCGAGAACGGCGGCCGCACGCTCCACGTTGCCGTCGTCCAGAGCGCTGCGCGCGGCGGCTTGGCGGCCCGCGACGTGGTGGCCGATGAGCTGCACCACCCGCTCGCTGATGGCCGCCCGGCGCACCGCCATCGCATCCATCAGAGCCTGGTAGGTGACCTCCACCGCGGTCCTCGCCAGGTCGTCCGGGTTGTGCCCGGGGCGTTTCGTCGTCAGCAGGTCGTGTATTCCGTTCGCCGGCAGCCGGTACGCCCCGTTCGGCACGGCGACGAGCAGGCCGGCGTGCAGCAACTTGCGCAGCGCCAGCGCGAGGTCGGTGTGGGCGATGACGAGCTGGGCGTGCGCCTCAGCCCCCACCGCCGCGATGCCCTCGCGTAGATCCTCCTCGTCGAACACCGGGCCGCAGAACGCCGCGGCGATCCGCAGCGCCAAGAGCGCCGGCAGGTCATCGGTCAAGGGCTGGAGCAGGCGGTCCGTGGCGATTTCGCGCCACCTGTCGTCGTTGCGCACCCGGTTGAGCGCGGCGACGTCGAGCCTCTCCGACCGGGCGGGATCGGTGAACAGGGCGTCCAGCAGAGGGCCGAGCACCTCCAGCCGGCCGCCGCAGTCGTGGTGCACCGCCTCGACGGTGACCCCGTCGACGGGCTGACCGAGCAGGTGCAGCAGCCAGAGGACCTGTGCTTCGGCGACGGGGCCGTACGCGCCGGCCAGCAGCGGCGTGGGCCCGAGCTGGGTCCCGATCCGGCGTAGCAGGCCGACGAAGCGGGTGGTCGTCGGCGCCGGGAGCTCCGGTACGGGTGCCGCGAGCCGGAGCAGGAACGCCAGGTCAACGACGGCGACGCTGGGTCCGGGCTGGCGTGGACCGTCGAAGCCGGGCACGAGCCACAGCAGCGGACCGTCCACCGGTGGTGGCTCATCCGCGCCGGCGATCCAGACCACCATCCCGTTGCGGCCGAGGATGGGCAGTGCCGGCAGCATGCCGTAGTCAGGTAGCCAGATCCGGGTCAGGTGGCCGTTACCGATCTGCTGGACGGGGTAGTCGCCGTGTTCCCCGCCGACGAGTCGCTGCAGCGCCGTGCGTACGCCCGCCGCCTGCCGCCGCGTGGGCGGCTCAGCCAGGTCGCGGAGCGCGGCGAGGAGCGCCCAGGCGGCGCTGTCCGCCGTGGGCGGACGCCAGGATGGGAAGGTCAGCGGGGCATCCAGGTGCCCGTCGAAGTACCACGAGAGTTCCACCTCCCGCGACGACTGCCCGAACGGCCAGACGTCGGCCAGCGCTGGGACGGCACGCGGACCCGGCGACGGCAGCTCGACCGGCTCGTCGTCGTCCAGCAACCGGCGCGCCACATCGAACTCCCGCGCGTCGATGCACTCCCGGACGTTCGCCGCCCAGGCGTCGATCGTCCGAGGGTCGGCGTCGTCCGAGGTGCGGCGCAGCACGGACGTCCGCTCGTCGAGCGCGTCGCGCAGGGCCATGGCGCATGCCACCTCGGCGTTGCCTACCTCGGTCTCCATCAGGGCGAGCAGCTCCCTGGCGTCGGTCTGGCGGTCCGTGGCCGCTTCGATGATCTCGGGACGATCGATCGTGACCCCGGCGCGACGGGCCCGTCGGCGCAGCGCGTTCACCTCGTAGCCGATGCGGGAGACGGCCGCTGTCCGCGCGACGTCCAACTCCACGAGCATCCGCTCGGCGACCGCTGCGGCCAGGACGTGCGCCCGACGCAGGTCGTCCGCGGCGGCGAACTCGCCGGCCGCGACGAGCCGTTTCGCCGCCTCCTGCGGGTCCGGCTGCACGAGATCCAGATCGGTGAGGATGAGGCGGGCCGCCTCCGGCGTAGTGAGGCCGGTGGCCGAGCGGTGCACCCTCGCCGCGAGGTGGGGGTAGGTCCACCGCCCGGGCCAGATCCGCAGCAGGCCGACGAGATCGTCGGTGATTTCGTCGGTGACCTCGGCGCGCGGCGCCGGCCGATCACCGGCGACGAGGTGGTCCAGCTCGTCGCGCAGAGTCGCGGCGAGCGAAGCCGCCAGCGGCCCGGTGTCGAGGAGGTCCGGGCGCAGTCGCCCGTACCCGTCGGCGAACTCTTCGGCGGCGGCCAGCAGGTCGGCGTGGTGCTCCGGCGGCGTCGCGTCCTCGGCGACGATCTCCAACAGGTGGCGCGCCGCCGAGATGACCTCCGCGAGCCTGCGGAGGTACATCGCGCGGGGTCTGCCGACGAAGAGTTTCGAGCGGGGCGCCACCGTCTGCCAGGTGCGGTCGAGCAGCCGGCCGACGGTCTCCTCGACCATGCCCCGCGGCGGGAACTCGGCGTCGAGAAACCGGCTCAGGGCCGACGTGTCCCGGCGCCGGACCATGTCGCCGATCCGTCCGAACGGCCCAGTGGCCTTGAACAGCGCCGAGTGCGTCTTGAGCGCACCCTCGATGCGCGATGGTTCCGGCTGCGCCTCGGCCAGCTTGCGCTCGGTCTGCTCCCACGCCGCCGCGATCCGGGTGTCCCGCTGCCGCGCCCACGTCACCGAGGCCATGAGAGCGGAGACGGACGCCCCGACTGTCCGGTCGACGAGCTCGGTCGCCAGGCGGGCCAGTTCCGCCCACGGGCCGGCCACCCGCGTCGCGAGTTCCCCGGCCGCGAGGGTCGTCGAGTCGTCCGGGTTGGTGAGCAGCTCACCGACCGCGATGATCAATAATGCTTCGTTCTCCGCGTCGGTGTTCTCGCCGACGGTGGCCGTGAACAGCGCGGCGCCAGCCCCGGGCAGGCCGCGGGCGGCCGCCGCCAGCATGAGTGGCGGCCGAGGCTCAAGGTCCCCGTGGGCATCCGCCCCGCCCACCAGAGCCGCCTCCATGTACCGGCCGTCACGCCACAGGCCGCCGACGAGGTGCCGGCGGCAGCGGCGGACGACGGTCGCGTCGGTGTCCCCAACGCGTTCCGTCAGGCAGTACGCCGCCGCCACCTGGGCGAGGCCGCCCGCCCCGACCTCGATCAGCGCGTCGACGACCTGCCAGGGATCCGCCTCGCCGCCGTCCAGCACCGCCCGGACCTCGTCGGCGGCGGGTGTCCCGGCGCGGACGCGGTCCACCAGCGTCCGGACGGCCTCCGACACCGCACGGTCGTACCGCGGTGCGGCGGGTACGGCGGGTGGTTGGGACGCCCTGGACACCTGCCGAGTGACGTGGTCGGGTTCGCCGCACTGCCCGGCGAGGCGGTCGGCCAGCGCCGCGTCCGAGAACCGGACGCTGAGCTCGGTGCTGAGCGTGTGCCGACCCCCGTAGGTCCCGTACCCGCCCTGGGACAGGTAGTTGTAGCTGCCCACGACCACCTCGTCGTCCCACACGAGGACCTTGGCGTGGCCGCTGTCGACGTGTAGCCGGAAGCGCTGCGGGTGTGTCGTGCCGAGAGTGGACAGCGCCTCGTACGCGTCGACGAAACGATCCGTCCTGCCCTTCGGGTCGTAGCCAACGGTCACCGCGACGCCGGCGTCGAGCAGCCGCCGGATGGCCTCCACCATTCGACTGTCGACGATCTCGTCGCTCAGTCGTCCCGACGTGACCACCAACCGGCGGCGCGCGTTCCGCAGAGCGTGCCAGAGCAGCTCCCGGTGGGTGCCGTCCTCGACCAGCCGGACCGCGGGTCTGCTCCGTTCGGTCAGCCGCCCGCGGAGCCAGTCGGCGTGCGCCTGCCAGGCGTGGGCCCAGGCCTGAACGGACTCGGGATGTGCGCCGTCGTCCGGCGGTGGCGTCGGGAGCGCCTCGACGGTGGGCGGAACCACCGGGGCCGTCCGGTCGAAGTCGTGGGTGTGGTGCAGGATACTGCGACTGATCGGCCCCGGCACGTTGGTGCGGACCCACGCGAGCAGATCGCGAATGGCCTCGTCGCGGCCATCGTCAGGCACCCGCACCAGCACGCCGATGTCGTGACGCTGAGGACTGGCGGAGAGCAGGTTGCGCGAGGTGACCAGGGCCTCGCGGTCATCGCGAACGACCACCTTGGCGTGGGTCCGAGCCGGCACCTGCGGTCGCAGCAGAGGCGTCGCACGGGACAGCCGCACCAGGCTGTTGAGTGCGTTCTCCACGTCCTCGGGCAGCCGGTACCGGTGTCCGACGCCCCACACCACCACGACCTGTACGCCCCGGCCGATCGCCCGGCGCAGGGCCGGAATCAGCGGCGACAGCGCCGAGTATGTGACGAACGGGCAGACGATCACGAGTTGGCGCTGGGCATTGTCGATCATCCGGCGCACCAGGTCGTCGTGGTCGTCCGGGCCGCTCACCACGTCGATGTCCACCTCGCGGGCGATTCGCGCGGCCAGCATCGCCTCGATCCGACGGGCCTCGGCGGCGAGATTGAGATGCTCGTTGCCGCGCTGGCCGGCCACGGTGCTCGCGCACCGGGCCGCGTCGCCGGCCAGCCGATCGATCAGCTCCTCGACACCCGGTGGCTCCGGAAGCCGTTGCTCGGCCGCGTCCCGCAGGCGTATCGCCCACTGGCTTCGCGGGTTCTCCTCCACGAGACGGGTCAACGCCTCCGATGCCCGTTCCCGGCGATCCGCCGGGAACCCGGTGTCGACGACCTTGACGATGAGCCGCTCGGTGGCCTCGCTGACCTCGCACCGGACCTGAACGCGCATCCACCGCTGCGCGCCGTTGGCACGTTGGTCGCCGGTCGGGGTGCGGATGGACAGGATCCGCCGCGGCCGTGACCAGGTGCTGACCGTGGCGAGATCCGTCGTCGATTCCTCCGTCGCCGACTGCTCGAACCGCTCCTGCTGCCACAGCCAGTCCCGCACGGCGGCATGCAGGTCGGCCTGCGCCGCGTCGGCCAGCGGCAGCGCGGACGCCGACGGCACCCGTACGGCCGCGTGCTGCTCCTCCGGAGATCGCCGGCCGTGGGCCGGACTCACGTGGCCGGTCAACGGCTCGATCATCAACTCGACCGCGCGCTCCTCGGCGTCCACGCCGGAGAGCTCGGCGAGCCGTCCCGTGCGCCACAGCTCGGCCACCTCGGGGCTGAGGTCGATCGCTCCCGTGGCGAAGTCCACGACCAGGTGACCCGCCCGCCAAAGATCGTGGACCAGGTCGAGGACCACCCGATGGCCCAACCCCATCAGGCTAGCGAGGACGCGTACGTCGACCGGCCGGGACGTGCCGTCGCTCGGATCGCCGGCCGCCCCGATGATGCGCAACGCGGTTTCTTCGAGCGGTGAGAGACTGTCCCCGAAGCCTAGCTTGACCCGGACCTGGCCGGTCTCGCAGGGGAGATGCAACACCGTGGTGGTCATTCCTCGATCACCTCCGCGGCAGGCAGGACCACGCCGTAGTGCTCAATCGCCGAACAGAGCCGACCCCAGAACGGTCCGTCCCCCGTCCCTGCGATGTCGGCACCGACGTCGCCGTCGCTGTCCCGGAAATGCTGGAAGTTTCCGACGATCACGAGGAGACGCCGGGCGCGGGACAACATGACGTTGATGAGGTTCGGTTGGGCGAGGTGCCCGAGGCTGCTCCACGCCACACCGGCCGGCCCGTGACGACGGTCGCGCACCAGCGACACGAGCACGACGTCGGCCTCGCGCCCCTGAAAGGCGTGGATCGTCGAGATGTACGGACGTAGCGCGTCATGCTGCTGCAGCAGCCGCGCCTGTGCGCGGTACGGGGTCAGCACCGCCAACGGCTCGGAGCTGTAGCCGTGCTGACGCGGCTGTGGTCGGGGAGTGATGCGGTCGACGAGGGCGGCCAACAGCCGGGCCTCACCCCGGTTGACCCAGCGCGGCTCGTCGCTGCAGTCGGGGACGTCGCGGGTGTCCAGCCACACCAGTGACTGCCCGCGCAGCGTGCCGGGGGAGCGGATCGGTGCCGCCGGGATGTCGGTGCCGGTGTGCAGCAGGCCGGGAGGCAACCCGTCCGCGTTCACCTGTTCCGACACCGGATAGAACACGCGGCTCACCACCTGGGCGATCGGCTCGCGCATCCGGAACTGGGTGGTGAGCTGCCGCAGCGGCAATCGCCTGCGCTCGCTCTCCGTCTCGGGCAGCCGGTCGAACAGCTGGCGGAGCGTGTCGAACGCGCCGAGGTAGACCTCCCGCTGTTCGGCCAGCATCGCCAGTTCCGGGGCGGGATCTCCGACGCAGCTGTCGATGAAGCGCTCGAAGTCGGCGCGGCGGTGAGCGCCGAGCTGCCGGTGGTCGCCGACCAGGGTCCAGGAGGTGCCGCAGGTCAGCGGCATGGCCAGTTCCGTCGGCCACGCCTTGGCAGCCTCTTCGACGATCACCCAGTCGAACCGGCTGCGGGTGCCTCCCGGGGTGACGGTCTGCGGAGTCGCGGTCACACACGTGGCGAAGACCAGGTTGGCGGAGCGTTCGAGCCGGTCGCCCAGCTCCGGCAGGACGTTCTCGCCCGTGCCGGGGTCGAGCAGACCGCGCCACCTCAGCAGCGCGTCCCGCAAGTCGTCGCGTACGTCACCGGCCAGCACCTCGTCCACCCGCCGGCGGGTCCGTTCCGCCGAGCGCACCGCGAGCACGTTCCGAGTCCACGGCATGATGTCCTCATGCGGCAGCGAGCCGCTGCGGGACATGACACGCAACGCGGTGAGGTCCATCCGGTCGGTCGGTGTGCCGTCGGCGCCGAGTTCGCCGACGCGGTGCAGAATGCGCTGGGCGAGGTTGTCGAGCGCGTGACCTGACTGCGCCGAGATCAGCACCCGAGCCGCGGGCTCCTCAACCAGGTAGCTGGCGACGGCTTCACTGACCACCGTCGTCTTCCCCGTGCCGGGTGGCCCCTGGACGGCGTAGAACGGCCGGTGGGTCAGCAGGTCGCGAACGACCGCGCGACTGAGCTCGCCCTGCAACCGGTCCCCGGCGTGCGCCCACCGCCGCTGGCGTAGGCGTACCGACCGCGGACTGCGCAACTGGCTGAGCAACCCACGGGTGCGCGTCAGGTCCACACGAGCCGCCACCTGGCGGGCCAGCGCAGCCCGCTGGCCCCGATCGGAGCGGGGCCTGATCCACCCGCGCTCCGGTATCCGGTCCGTCCCCTCCGACCGGTGCAGGACGATCCGGTCGTCCCCCAGCCGCTCCGGGACCACCGTCCAGACCGACCGGATCGGCGTGGGATCGGGGCGTCCGCCGCGGTCGGGCACGATCTCGACCGCGGCGGACGCCGGGTCGTCGTCCTCGATGCCGAGGAAGAAGTCGCCCATAGCCGGCCGCAGCCAGGGAGAGTCGACGAACTTGGTCAGGAGGGCGTCGGAGTTCACGTACCTCCGCTCGCGGTCCGGTTCCCATTCGACGACGACCCTGTTGTGGGAGGTGTCGGTCCGTACGTAGGCGTAGGTGCGGGCGTTCAACTCCGCGCCCTGGTAGGAGAGCAACCAGTCCAGGGCGGCCGCGTACTCGTGGTGTGCGACCTGCTCCGGTGATCCGTCCGCCAATCGGCCCAGCAGCGGCTCCCACGACGGGCGGCCGGTCAGTTGCGCGTCCATCACCGAGTCCGCCACATCCATGTTCACGACCTCGATCGCCGGCACGTCCACCGCGGCGGAGGTGCGCCGCAGTTCCTCGAAGACGCGCCGGGTGGACGGGTGCTCGCGCGCGGCCACGTATTTGATGATCAGAGCGTTGTCGAGCGGTGGCCCGAACGACCCCCAGGCGCGGCGCTGGTAGTGCTGGCAGAACCACAGCGCCGAGCGGCCGACGAGCACAATCCGGGCCTGACGGCGCTCCTCGATCCCCCCGGTGCGCACGAACGGCACCGCACCGTTGATCGAGCGCATGAGTTTCGCGTCGGACAACTCGTGGTGCATCCACGCCGCGAGTTCGTCCCGCGCCTCGGGCGTGTCGGTCGAGTGGCCCAGCCACTGCCAGCCGGCCAGCGTGGGGATGCACTCGCGCGGAATGTCGACGACGAGATAGGGCCGTTCCGGCTCGGCTCCCAACAGGTGCCACATGATCGTGTCGACGTTGACAGCCAGTTGCCGGCACACCTCGGCGGCCGTGGGCCGGTCGGCGGGGCGTTCGCTGAGCATCGCCCGCAGGAGCGCTGCCAGGCGGCTCGGGACCTCGTCTCCGGACAGCGCGGCGATCATCCGTCGATGGATCTCCCGGTGGCGTGCCATCAGGTCGTCGGGAAGCGGGTCGGCGTCCAGAACCGTGGCGTCGCAGAACCAGTCCCAGACCACGGCGGCCAGGCTGTACACGTCCGACGTGGGAGTCTCGCGCAGCGGCTCGGTCGACGCATCGGAGCAGACGAACGCGAGCCGCTCGAAGGGCTGGCAGGAGAGCGTCCGTATGTCCGGCTCGCCGGGGCCCAGGAACAGCGTCCGCAACTCGCTCCGCTGCGTGGTCGAGTCCACGCTCCGGCGCAACAGGTTGCCGATGAGCGCGCTCATCTCGAAACGAGCGATCCAGGTCCGCGGACTCGCGGTCGAGGCGTCCGCGTGGATCGACTCGGGCACCAGGTTCCGGTGCAGCACACCGAGATCGTGCAGTTCGGCGAGCGCCTCCGCGAGCCGCTGGAACTGGGCGAGCGCGAGCGCGGGTTTCGTGCGCATCCAGGCGGCCGCGCCGGGATCGGCGAGGGTGCGGTCGGAACCGGCGGCGGCGATCAGTGCGACACCCTTCGCGGAGGAGCCGATCTTCGCGGTGGCCTCCGGCTCCTCGTAGCCGCCGTCCAGCACCTCCGGCAGGGCGTCCTGCCCGGAGGCGCCGAGGCGCAGCAGGACCCGCACCTCCTGCTCCCACAGTTGACCGCCGACCTCCGCGAGACCGACGTAGACGTGCAGGTCCACAGCCTTGCCGAGGCGATCGATGAGCCGGTACCGCAGCAGACGATCGGGGAGCAGTTCCACACCGCGCGGCAGTGTGTCTCCGGTCGGTGGGAGCGTGTACGGGCCGTAGCGGGCGGTCGCCGGGTCGACACACAGGTGGTGGATGAGCCTGTCGACGTCGTCTGTCATCCGCGCTCCGCTCCCTCGCCCCGGCAGCGGATCGGCGCGGGCGGAGCCCGCACGACCGCTTCGTGAGCGTGGGCCCTGTGCTCATGCTCAGCGGTGCCGGCATGTGGATGTGCGACCCCCGACCGGCAATGCCGGTCCGGGAGAACGTGTGCGCTTGAATCTACGGATTCGGGAGACGATTCGGCAGGCGCCGCTCGCACAAAGATTGACGGATGTCCGTCAGAGGCGGTGCCGGGCAGGGGGGGGTTGCTTGCAGCCAGCGGTGCTCCGGGGTGTTTGACCGGTCCATTGATGGCGGCCGACGATGAGCTCAGTCATCCCGCAGTGTCGCGTCTGGTTCTGCACCGGCGATGCCTTGCTGCTGGCGATGGTCTACGCCTGCCCCGGTGCCAACTGTGACGAAGTCCGCGCCGAGCGGGTCGTGCGGATCGTCCGCTGAGCGCGACGACAAACTCAGCGGGAGGGGGCCGGTAACGTCATGCCTCTCGAGCCTCGCGCTGCTCAACCGTGCGCGGCGGGCACCTGACGCGATCTTGGTTGCACTAGGGCGTGTCTCCTGGATCTTGGGTGCAGATTCGGCTATCCACGTCTGTCGTGAGTGGGCGGTTTGAACTGACCGAGGTCGAGTACGCGCGG
>NZ_JBITMV010000027.1:0-60730 GCF_044466625.1 Micromonospora sp. NPDC049366 | reverse complement strand
ACACCCCCCGGATCATCCGAACGACAGGGGCAGGAAGTCATACCAGGCCGGGCGACCGAGGGTCCCCGGCTGGGGACGATCAAAAAGGTAACGGGTCAGCGGGGGGTTCGGTAGGCGGCGGCGCGGCGGGCACGCTCGACCGCGCCCGGGAGGGCGGCGATGAGGGCGTCGACCTCCTCGATGGTCGAGGTGTGGCCGAGGCTGAAGCGCAGCGAGGAGCGCGCCCGGTCGTCGTCGGCGCCCATCGCCAGCAGCACGTGCGACGGCTGGGCCACCCCCGCCGAGCAGGCCGAGCCGGTGGAGCAGGCGATGCCCTGCGCGTCCAGCAGCAGGAGCAGCGCGTCGCCCTCGCAGCCGGGGAAGGAGAAGTGCGCGTTGCCCGGCAGACGGTTCGCCGAGTCACCGTTGTAGACCACCTCGGGCACCGCCTGGCGTACGCGTTCCACCAGGTCGTCGCGGAGCGCGGCGACCCGGGCCGCGTACTCCTGCTGGCCCTTGACCGCCGCCTCCACGGCGACCGCGAACGCCACGATGCCGGCGGTGTCGAGGGTGCCCGAGCGGATGTCCCGCTCCTGACCGCCGCCGTGCAGCAGCGGGGTCGCGGCCACGTCCCGGCCGAGCAGGAGGGCGCCCACCCCGACCGGACCGCCGAGCTTGTGCCCGGTCACGGTCAGCGCGGCGGCGCCGCTGGCGGAGAAGTCGACCGGCACCTGGCCGACGGCCTGGATGGCGTCGGTGTGGAACGGGACGCCGTACTCGGCGGCGACGGCGGCCAGCTCCCCCACCGGCTGGAGCGTGCCGACCTCGTTGTTGGCCCACATGGCGGTGACGACCGCCACCTGGTCGCCGTGCGCCGCCAACTCGGCCCGCAGCACCTCCGGGTCGATGCGGCCGGCGGGATCGACGGGCAGCCAGCCGACGTCGGCGCCCTCGTGGGCGACGAGCCAGTCCACCGCGTCCAGGACCGCGTGGTGCTCGACGGCGCTGGAGACCACCCGACGTCGCCCGTCGGTGGCCGCCCGTCGGGCCCAGAAGATGCCCTTGACCGCGAGGTTGTCACTCTCGGTCCCCCCGCCGGTGAAGATCACCTCGGAGGGTCGGGCACCGAGCGCGGCGGCCACCCGCTCCCGGGACTCCTCGACCCGGCGTCGGGCGCGCCGGCCCGCCGCGTGCAGCGACGACGGGTTGCCGACCTCGCGGGCGGCGGCGACGTACGCCTCCAGTGCCTCGTCGAGCATCGGAGTGGTCGCCGCGTGATCCAGGTATGCCATCGGGTTCAGCCTACGGCCGGGCGGTGGGTCGCTGACGGGCGAGGGCACCGTCGGCGTACGGCCGGGCGGCGCGGATCCGAGGCGGGCGGTGAGGCATCGCGGGCGCCGGACGGGGTACGGGGAATCCCGACAGCGGGTGCCACCGGGCGTCACGCGTCAGGCATACTCGGTTGTCGACGTCTCCGCCCCGCGGATCGACGTCAGCCCGCCCAGCGGCGACCGCACGCCGGGGGCCCACGGACGGGCTGATCGGCGGGCCGGCTCAGCTCCCCGGCCCGCCGATCAGCTCCCTTCCGCCGCACGGAAGGGCCCGCGACACACGCGAGCCGCCGCCCGGGTCACCGGACGGCGGCTCGTGGCGTGCCGGGATCACTTCCGCTTGCGGATCTCCTCCGCGGCCTGCGGCACGACCTTGAACAGGTCGCCCACCACGCCGAAGTCGGCCAGCTCGAAGATCGGCGCCTCAGCGTCCTTGTTCACCGCCACGATCGTCTTCGAGGTCTGCATGCCGGCCCGGTGCTGGATGGCACCGGAGATGCCGAGCGCGACGTAGAGCTGCGGGGAGACCGTCTTGCCGGTCTGGCCCACCTGGAACTGGTGCGGGTAGAAGCCGGAGTCGACCGCCGCGCGGGACGCGCCGACGGCGCCGCCGAGCAGGTCGGCGAGCTCCTCGACCAGCTTGAAGTTGTCGGCGTTGCCGACACCGCGACCGCCGGAGACGA
The DNA here is from genome assembly GCF_044466625.1 of Micromonospora sp. NPDC049366. Lineage (NCBI taxonomy): Bacteria > Bacillati > Actinomycetota > Actinomycetes > Micromonosporales > Micromonosporaceae > Micromonospora > Micromonospora sp. NPDC049366. Next base: position 58,737 of record NZ_JBITMV010000027.1, on the reverse strand, counting down.
CCACGGACGCCTCGGTCAGCTCGGGCCGGGAGCCCTTCTGCTCGGCGACCCGGTCCACGACCTTGGCGAGCTTGTCGCTGTCGGCCACGGTGACGGTGAGCTGCTCGACCGCCGGGGTCGTCGCGGCCGGGGCCGGGGTGAGCGAGTTCGGCCGGACGGTGACCAGCGGCAGGCCACGGGTCACCTTGCTCTTGACGATCGTCGAACCGGCGAACGCGACCTGGGTGGCGGTGCCGTCGGCGTCGAGCGCGACCACGTCGGTCAGGATGCCGTTGTCGAGCTTGACCGCCAGGCGGGCCGCGATCTCCTTGCCCTCCTGAGAGGACGCGAGCAGCACGGCGGCCGGCTCGACCCGGCGGACCAGCTCGGCCAGCACGGTGGCCTTCGGGGCGACCAGGTAGCCGTCGATCTCCTCGCTCTCCGCGGCGTAGATCTTCTCCGCGCCGTACTCGCCCAGCCGGCCGCTCAGCGCCTCGGCCGCGCCGGGGCCGCCGAGCACCACCGCGCTGGGGGTGCCCAGCTCGCGGGCGAGGGTGAGCATCTCCAGGGTGACCTTCTTGACGCCGAACTCACGGGTGGCTTCGACGACGACGAGAACCTCAGACATGTCCTGACCTCTCACACGAACTTCTCGGTGGCGAGGAACTCGACCAGCTTGACGCCGCCCTCGCCCTCGTCGGTGATCTTCTCGCCGCCGGAGCGCGGCGGACGCTTGGCGTGCTCCACGACGGCGCTGGTCGCGCCGTCGAAGCCGACCTCGCTCGGCGCGATGCCGAGGTCGCCGAGGGAGAGCGTCTGCACCGGCTTCTTCTTGGCCGCCATGATGCCCTTGAAGGACGGGTAGCGCGGCTCGTTGATGGTGTCCCAGACGGAGACCACGGCGGGCGTGGCGGCGGAGACCACCTCGTAGCCTTCCTCGGTCTGCCGCTCGACGGTGAGGGTGCCGCCGTCGACGGTGAGCTTGCGGGCGCCGGTCAGCGCCGCGACGCCCAGCCGCTCGGCGATCATGTGCGGCATGACCTGGACGCGGCCGTCGGTCGACTCGGCGCCGCAGATGACCAGGTCGGCGTTGAGGGTCCCCAGCGCGGCGGCGAGCACCTTCGAGCTGGCCACGGCGCAGGAGCCGTGCAGGGCGTCGTCGACGACGTGCACCGCCTTGTCCGGTCCCATGGAGAGCGCCTTGCGGATCGACTCGGTCGCCCGGTCCGGACCCATGGTCAGGACGGTGACCTCGCCGCCGTGCGCCTCCTTGATCTTCAGCGCCTCCTCGATGGCGTACTCGTCCATCTCGTTGATCACGTTGTTCGCCGAGCCGCGGTCGACGGTGTTGTCGTCAGTGCGCAGGTTGCGGTCCGCGCCCGAATCGGGCACCTGCTTGACGAGTACGACGATGTTCATCGCGCTTCGACGACCCTCCTGTGTGGTGGTGCGATTCGCTCGCCCGGTCTGGGGCGCAGCCTGCCGCGTGACTTAACGCTCGGTCAACCACGGGCGGCTGTGCAGTTGCCCACGAGCGTCATGTTACCTGTCAGTAGCATCTGCCTCCCGGGGGCTCCGAGTGACACAGCTCACCAGACGCACCAGGCCGGGGTAAAGTTGCATATCGGGAGGTGTCAGAAATGTCCGACGTGCTTGCCGTGCCCGACCCGACGTCCGGCCGACCCGGCGACGCCCCGACGGACGGCCCCGACGCCTGCCGCCGGGCCCGACCCGAGACCTACCGCTGCGCCTGTGGCCGGGTCCGCGACCGCTGCGTCCGGGCGACCGTGCGGGCCCTCTGGTCGCCCGTGCACCGCGTGTCGGGCGCCGGCGTCCGGCTCAGGCCGGCTCGGCCAGTGCGGCCCTGATCCGGGCGATCACCGCCTCCTCGGCGGGGGCGACCCCGGCGTGCGCCCGGGCCACCCGATCGGCAGCGGCCAGCACCAACGACCGGTAGGCCGCCACCTCCGTCGGAGACTTCTCGCTGAGGATGCGCACCGACCGGGTCAGCGCCGGCAGCACCGTCGACTCGATCTCGAGGGCGGAGTCGCGGGGCAGCCTCGGCAACGGGCCGCTGGTGAGCGCCTCCTTCACCACGCCCGAGGCGTCGGCGAACGCCCCGGACGCCGCCGCGCTCTCCCGCAGCACCGACAGCACCCCCGGGTCGGCATTGGACACCAGGAAGACCGCGCCGAACGCGCCCGTCTTGAGGGTCAGCCGCTCCTCGTCCGTCAACCGCTGCTCCATGATCACGGAGTGTAGACGTACGGCGTGGTGGTGGTGACCGGTACGAAGCCGAGCCGCTCCAGGATCGGACGGCTGTCGTCGGACGCGTCCACCTGCAACAACGTCCGCCCCCGCTGCTCGGCCAGCCGGGCCCGGTAGGTCACCAGCGCGCGGTAGATGCCCCGGCGCCGCCACTGCGACAAGGTCGAGCCGCCCCAGAGCGAGGCGAAGCCGGGCGCCGGCAGGTAGCGGATCCAACCCGCGCTCACCACGGTCTCCCCCGCCTCGGCGACCACGACACTGATCGACTGAGGGTCCGCCGCGATCTCGCGCCCCAGTGACTCGGCCAGGTGGCTCCGGTCGGCCTGCCAGACCTCCTCCTCCATCACCACGATCCGGTCAGGTCCTCGCGGGCGGTCACCTCACGCAGGCGTACGCCCTCGGGCACCACCGGAAGCGCGGCGGCCAGCGGCGCGACCGCCCCGATCACGACGGTCTCCGGCTCCTCCGGCACGAACCCGGCCGCGCGCAACCGGTCCGGCAGGTCGGCCGGCTCGTCGTGCCCGGCGAGCTTCCACTCCACCTGCTCGCCCCGCCGCCGGAACACCTCGACCTGCCGGGCGATCAACTCGTCCAGCGCGTCGCCGGCCAGGCCGCCCAGGTCACGGTAGGTGAGGAACCCGCCACGACCGAGGCCGACGACCCGGTACAGCGGACCGTCCCGCTCCACCGTCACGCCCGCCGGCACCGGATCGGGAAGCTCGGGCCGCAGCTGCGTGTCGTACGCCGTTCGCAGAGTGGTCGCATCAAGATCGGTCATCGTTCCAGGCTACGACCGGGCGCCACCGGATAATCAGTGTCGTGTGGGAGTCGATCAGGCGCTGGTTCGACCCGCGAGAGCTGCGCTCGGTGGGCGAGACGCCCGACTACCGGTTCTCGCTCGCCAACGAACGCACCTTCCTGGCCTGGCTGCGCACCGGTCTCGCGCTGGTCGCCGGCGGACTGGCCGCCGCCCAGTTCCTGCCTCCGCTGCCACTACGGCACCTGCGCGAGGTGATCGCGATCGCGCTGCTGCTGCTCGGCGGCGCCGTCGCCGTCCGCGCCGTCGACCACTGGGCGCGTACCGAACGCGCCATCCGGCTCGGCGAGGAGCTGCCGACCTCCCGGTTCCCGGCGATCCTCGCGCTCGCGGTCGGCCTCGGCGCCCTGCTGTTGGTCATCGCCGTGCTCGACCGGGCGGTCGGCGGCGGGTGACCGACACCCCCGACGGCCACGCCCGGCGACCGCGAGCGGCGGACGGGCCGCCGACCCGCGACCCCGGACTGCAACCGGAGCGCACCCGGCTCGCCTGGCGACGCACCGCGCTCACGGCGACCGTGGTCACCGCGCTGGCCGTCCGACTGGCGCTCGCCGGTGGTGTGGCGGGCACGCTGCTCGCCGGGGTCGCGGTGCTCGTCTGGGGTGCGCTGCTGCGCGTCTGCTGGCGGCGGGGCACCGGGACGGGGCCGGCGCCCAGCGGAGGACGCTCCCTCCCGCTGGCCGCCCTGGGCACCGTGGCGCTGGCCCTGCTCGGCGTGTCGCTGGTGCTGCACGGGCTGTGGTGACGGGGCCGGTTGCGCGATGATGGACGCATGGTCCGGGTGTATGCGCTCCTCTTCGTGGTGCAGGTGGTCCTCGCCGTCTGCGCGCTGATCAGCTGCCTGTCCGCGGAGGAGGGTCAGATTCGCGCCCTGCCCCGGATCGCCTGGGTGCTGATCATCCTGTTCTTCCCGCTGGTCGGGTCGATCGCCTGGTTCGTCGCCGGCCGGGAGGCGACCCCCGGCCGCCCGCCCGTCGCCGGGCTCCGACGCTCCCCGTCGAGCGGTGAGCCTCGCCGCCCGGTCGCCCCGGACGACGACCCCGAGTTCCTCGACTCCCTCGCCGAGCGGTCCCGCCGCGACGACCAGGAGCTGTTCCGCCGCTGGGAGGAGGACCTGCGCCGGCGGGAGGACAACCTGCGCCGCCACGAGACCACCACGCCGGACCAGTCCACGCCGCGCGCCGAGCCGCTGCGGCCCCGCGAGGGCGAGCCGCCACGCGAGGAGGACCGCCCCGAGGTGTAGCCCGACGGCCCGCGCCGCCGCCGGAAGCGACGGCGGCGCGGCCGCGGTCAGGCCAGGTTGGACGAGCGGGGATACGCGTCGGCCGGGTCGGTGAGCACGTTGACCAGGTACGGCACCCCGGAGTCGAAGGCGCGCTGCAACGCCGGCCCGAGGTCGGCGGCCTTCGCCACCGTCTCGCCCGCACCGCCGAGCGCGCTGACCACCTGGTCGTAACGCAGCTCCGGCTGGAGGTCGGCGGCCACGTCGTAGCCGTACATGGCGCGCATCGGGTGCTTCTCCAACCCCCAGATGCCGTTGTTGCCGACCACGATCACGACCGGCAGCTTCTGGCGGACCAGCGACTCCACGTCCATCAGCGAGAAGCCGGCCGCGCCGTCGCCCATCAGCACGCAGATCTGCCGGTCCGGGTGGCTGACCCGGGCGCCCATCGCGTAGCCCATGCCGGTGCCGAGACACCCGTACGGGCCGGGATCGAGCCAGGTGCCCGGCTGCGCCGGCTCCAGGTAACGGCCCGCGTACGAGACGAAGTCGCCGCCGTCGCCGATGGTGATCGCGTCCCGGGCCAGGACCCGGCGCAGCTCGCCGTAGACGCGAGCCGGCCGGATCGGGTCGGTCTCGGCGGCCATCTCCTCGGCGTCGCGTGCCTTGGCCGCGTCCTCGGCGGCGCGCAGGTCGGCGATCCAGCCGCTGTGGTCGGCCCGGTCGCCGGCGTGGTCGGCCAGCGCGGACAGGATCAGTCGCAGGTCACCGGCGGGCGAGGCGGCGGGCTGGACGTGACCGGCGCGCTGGCTGGGGGCGTCGACGATGTGCACCACCTTCGCGTCACCGAAGTCGCCGAAGCTGAGCCGGAAATCCAGCGGGGTGCCGACCACCACGACCACGTCGGCGCCGGAGAGGGCCGCCCGGCGGGCCTTGGCGAAGGCGAGCGGGTGCTCCGGCGGGAGGGAGCCACGGCCCATGCCGTTGGTGAAGACCGGCACCTGCAGCGCCTCGGCGGCCTCGCGGAGCGCGGCCACCGCGTCACCGGCGTAGACGTCCGAGCCGGCGATGACGACCGGCCGCTGCGCGGCGGCGATCAGGCTCGCCGCCCGGGCGACCTCGTCCGGGTCCGGCTCGATCGGCCCGACCGCGGCCGGCGCCGGCAGCTCCGCGTCGGAGACGGAGAAGACGGCCTCCAGCGGGAAGTCGAGGAAGACGGGGCCCCGGTGCGGGGTCAGCGCGGCGGCGAGCGCCGAGGTCACCGCGCGCGGAATGTCGTCGGTGCTGAACACCGTCTCGGCGTGCTTGGTCACCGGAGCCACCAGCGGCAGGTGATCCATCTCCTGCAGGCTGCCCGAGCCCCAGCGGAACGCCGGCGCCCGACCCCCCAGCACCAGCACCGGGGAGGCGTTGAAGAAGGCGCTGGTCAGGCCCGAGATGCCGTTGGTGACGCCGGGGCCGGCGGTGAGCACGGCCAGGCCGGGGCGGCGCTGGAGCTTGGCGACCGCCTCTGCCGCGAAGACCGCCGACTGCTCGTGCCGCACGTCGTAGATGGGGAAGTCGTTCTTGTGCGCGGCGTCGTACAGCGGGAAGACGTGCCCGCCCGAGAGCGTGAACATCTCCCGTACGCCGTGTGCGCGTAGTGCCGCGAGGGCCAGTTCACCACCGTGGCCCTCGATCCGCTCCGTCATGCTCGCTCCCCTTCTCCGTGGCCGGGGTCACAGGTTACCGACCAGTCACCTCCGGTGGCGACCGCCTCCCCGGCCGTTCGGCGGCGCCGGGGCCACCGCGGGAACGGCCGCGCCCGCCCGGTGAAAGGTCAGTCCACCGGACGGGCGCGGCCAGGGGGGGTGCGGTTCAGGTCAGCGCAGGGTCATCACCACCGGAAGGGCCTCGTTCCGGTACGGGGTGTCCGTCTCGAACGCCAGCCGTGCCCGGTACTCCCCGTGCCCGGCGACGGCCGGGGCGCGGGCCGTCACCGTCACCGTGACCGACCGTCCCGCCGGGATGGTCAGCGTGGTCCCGTCCACCGACAGCCACGAGACGTCGCTGCCCCGGACGCACCCGTCCCGCCCCGGCAACTGCTGGGCGAACGGGGTGATCGCGAACGAGCCGAGCGATCCGCCGACCTGGTACAGGCCGCACGCCGCGCCGCCCCGGTAGACGGCGTTGTTCGCGTTCGGCAGCGCCGACCACGTGTCGGTCGCCGGGTCGAACTCCAGGGCCTCGTTGGTGACGGACCCGGCGGCGATGCCGCCGACGACCTGCAACTTGCCACCGGCGCCGGCGTACGCCATGCCCCACCGGGAGAGCGGCAGCCCCGTCGTGCGCACCCACGTGTCGGAGTCGGCGAAGTACCGGAAGGTGTCGTTCACCGGGATCCGCTCGGCCGGGTCGATCCCGCCCGCGCAGACCACGCCGTCACCCGCCGCGGCGCAGGCGAGGAACGCGACGGCCAGCGGGTAGTCGGCCAGCCGCGTCCACCGGTCGGCCGCCGGGTCGTAGCGGTACGTCCGGTTCGACGCGGGCTCGCACTCGCCGGTCGTGCAACCGCCCACCACGTACAGCCGGCCGTCGACGGTGGCCGCCGCGGCGGCGGTCACCCCGCTCGGCAGGTCGGCCCGCCGCGACCACCGGTCGGTGCCCGGGTCGTAGGCGTACGTGGTGGAGGTGCCGTTACTCGCCGTGTCCCAGCCGCCGACCGCGTACAGCCGGCCGTTGACGAAGCCACCGACGGCCGCCGCACGCGGCTCGGGCAGGTCGGCGATGCGCTTCCACGTCTCGGCCTGCGGGTCGAAGACGTACCCCGCGGTCAGGGATCCCTCCGCACCGTTGCCGCCGACCGAGTAGACCGTGCCGTCGTCGTCGGCGACCAGGTTGTCCATCACGAGCACCGGGTAGTCGGGCAGGTTCGTCCACGCGGTGCCGTCGGCCGCCTGCTGCGGCGGCACCGGGCGGGGGTCGTGCTTGCCGCCGGCCGTGACCGACGCGTCCGTGCGGATCCGCACCAGCGGCGCCCCGGTCCCGCCGGCCCGGCGGGCGTCGGCCGCGAGGGTGTTGCCGCGGTCCTGCTCGACGAGGTTGACCCGCAGCGGGCGGTCACCGGAGTTGCTGAGCCGCACCTCCCGGGTGACGCTGCGTCCGGGCCGGACGGTCATCGCCAGGTCCGACTGGCGTACGTCCAGCCGGCCGGCCTCCAGCCGCCAGTCCCGACGGACCATGCCGTCAGCGTGGATCCGCACCGTGGTGGTGCCGTCGCCGTAGTGCCCGCCGCCGAACGTCAGCGGAACAGAGCCGCTGCCCGCCGCGAAGAGCCAGTAGTACCCGTCGGGCAGGCGCGGGTCGTCGGGGGTCGCCCGACTGGTGCTCGTCGCGCCGCCACCGGTGGACACGGTCGCGCCGAGGACCGCGGCGCCGGTGTTGTCGTCCTGGATCTGCCCGGCCACGAGTCCCCCCGGCACGGGAACACAGGACCGGCGGCCGACGAAGACGTTGTCCAGCTGCCACCAGTTGTCGTACTCGCCCTGGTAGCGGAATCGGACCAGCACCCCGGACTTCCCCGCCGCCTGCGGCACCGGGATCTCCACGTGCCCGTTGACCGCGTCGGTGGTGAGATGCCGCAGCGCCGTCCACGTCGCGCCGTTGTCCAGGCTCAGATCGACGTCGCCGGTCTGGGTGTCCCAGCTGGAGTAGTCGGTGTCGAAGCCGACGACCGGGTCGGTGATGCCGGTCAGGTCGACGGGCGGGGTGATCAGGCTGCTGTCGATCCGGCCCCCCTGGCCCCAGCCGTCGACGGCCGCGAACCCGCCGTCACCGCCGGTCAGGTTGCCCTTGAAACCGGGGTCGTCGAACCGCCAGGTCTGACCGCGGCCGGCGTCGTCGGTGACCCGCCAGCCGTCCCGGGGACCGCCGGCCCAGCCGGTGAACTCGGCGCCGACGCCGTCGTACCGGGACGCGTATCCGGGCGCGGCGCAGGAGGTGGCGTCCACCGACAGCCCGACGTCCTGCCGTACGTCGGCGGGCCGCCCCTTGGGCTGCGGATCCACCCGGGTGGTCACGGTCCGGGTGGCGTAGCCCGGCAGGTCCACCGGTGCCACGTGCAGGGTGTAGCTGCTGCCGACGGGCAGGTCGACCTGGTAGCGGCCGGTGTACGGGTCGGTGAAGACCGCCCCGCCCGGGTAGCCGTCGACGGCGATGCGGGCGTAGACCGGCCAGCCGTGCCCGGAGGCGTCGGTGACCGTGCCGGTGACGGTACGGCTCGGCAGCGCGGTCAGGGTGAAGTCGTGGGTGAGTTCGGCCTTGGCGGCGACGGTCACCCGGACGGCCTGCCGGCTCTGGTAGCCGAACTCGGTGGCGACGAGGTCGTAGCCGCCGGCCGGCAGGGGCAGGCTGTAGCGGCCGTCCGCGTCAGCGACCGCGCGGAACGTCGCGCCGGCGCCGTCCGTGGCGGTGATCGTCGCCCCGGCGACCGCGCCGTCGCGCCGACCGTTCGTCACGGTGCCGGCGATCCGGCCGGCCTCGCCGAGGGTCAGGGCCGAGACCCCGTTGGGCGAGCCCATCCCGGTCGGGCCGTCCCAGCCGGGCCCGGCGGTGCAACGCAGGTCACCGCACCAGCCGTTGGAGCCCTCGGTGATGTCGAAGAGCCCCGCGCTCTTGTCCGCCCGGTACGGGTAGGTCACCGGGTACGACCCGGGCAGCGCTTCGCCGGCGAGCGCGTACATCCCGGCGACGAGCGGAGCCGCCAGCGAGGTGCCGCCCCACTGCGCCCAGCCGTCCTGGCCGAGCGTGTTGTAGACGGCGAGCCCGCTCTCCGGGTCGGCCACGGCGGAGATGTCGGCGGTGGCCCGCTTGTCGCCGCAGCGCGTGTCCACGCCGGCCTGGTACGCCGGTCGGGGCTCGTAGAGCGAGCAGCCGCTGCCCGCGTTCACCCAGGCGGTCTCGGACCAGCCGCGCGCGGACGAGTCCCGGGCCAGCCGGGTGCCGCCGACGGCCATCACGTCAGGGTGCGTCGCCGGGTAGCTCTGCACGTTGCCGATGTCGCCGCTGGCGACGACCACGGCGATGCCCGGGTGGTCGTAGTGGGCGTTGTAGAGCTCCTGGAAGCGGGTCTCGCCGGCGATGCCGTACGAGTTGGAGATGACGTCCGCGCCGAGCTTCGCCGCCGTGTCGACGGCCGCGCCGAGGCTGGCGGGCGAGTTGTCGTCGGCCTGGACGAGGAGGATGTCGCACTTCGGGCAGGCGGAGGAGACGGCGTCGAGGTCCAGCGCCGCCTCGATCGACCACTCGGCGTCCTCCGCCGGGTAGTCGGTGCCGCCACGCTGGTCCACCTTGCGGAAGCAGCCGTTCGCCGTCGTGCACGGCGGCAGGTCGTAGTGCTCGCGGAACACCGCGAGGTCGGCCTCGGCCGCTTCGTACCCGAAGGCGAGCACGACCGCGACCGTGCGGCCCTCACCCCCGTCGGGCAGCCGGTACGCCGACCGGATGTCGGGTGGCCCGAGGGCGCCCTCCGGCGGCTCCGAGACCTGCTGGATGAGCCGGCCGTCCTCGGTGCTGAGGCCGAGCGCGTAGCAGCGGGCGAGCCCACTCCCCGCCTCGGCGGTGTTGCAGCCGGCCGGCTTGTAGCGCATCGCCCCCCAACTCGGGGCCGAGGAGGACGGCGACGGCGTGGGTGCCGCCTGCGCCGGGGCGACGGGCGACAGGCCCGTGGCGAGCAGCGCGAGTGCGACGACGGCGGTCAGCCAACCGCGCGGGCGCCGGTGGGCCCGCCTCCGTCGTAAGGGCACGGTCATCCAGGACTCCTTGCCAGATCGGGTCACGGGTACGCCTCACCGTTGAGGCCTCGAGCACCCGCCGCCAGGTCGAAGGTGATCTCAGACACGACATCGGCGGCCGTTGATCGAGGATCTTGGCACGGGCGCGGAGAGCCGGACAATGTCCCGGGACGTTCATGTTCCGGACAGCTGGCCGGATCCCGACGGAGGCTTCGATGTGGCACGTGGTGGGTGTGTCCGAACCCGAGGAACGCGTCTACGAGGCGCTGACCCGCCGACGGCAGGCGAGCCGGGCCGACCTCGTCGACGACGTCGCGCTCTCCCAGGCGCAGCTGTCCCGTGCCCTCGGCCGCCTGGTCGAGCGCGGCCTGGCGAACCGGCTGCCCGGCCGCCCGACCCGGTACGCCGCGGCGCCCCCGGACCAGGTGGCCACCTCCCTCATCGCCGAGCGGGAGCGCGACCTGCTGCGCCTGCGTACGCACGCCGACCATCTCGCCAAGGAGATCCGCCGGCGCGACGGGGCCGGTCGTCACCCCGCCGAACTGGTCGAGGTGATCGAGGGGGCGGAGGACCTGCGCGCCACCCTCGTCCGGCTCCAGCGCGACGCGCGGGTGCAGATCCGGGGCCTGGACCGCGGGCCGTACCTGGACAACCCGGTGAGCGGCAACTCGGAGGAGACCCACCAGCTCACCGATCGGGGCCTCACCTACCGGGTGATCTACGACCGGTCGGCGCTGGAGATCCCCGGCCGGATGGCCGAGATCTGGCGCGGCATCCAGCGCGGCGAGCGGGCCCGGGTGGCCAGCGAGGTGCCCATGAAGATGATGCTCAGCGACGACCGCCTCGGGCTGGTGCCGGTCATGGCGGAGGGGCAGCTGGCCGACGCCGCGTACCTGGTGCACCCCTCGCCGCTCCTCGACGCGCTCAGCGAGCTGTTCGAGGCGCTCTGGGACCGGGCGGTCGCGATCAACCGCTCCGACGCCGTCGGCCGGGGCGCCGCCGGCCCGCTCGGCGCCGACCAGGGCGTCGAACACCCGGATGGGCTCTCCGACCGGGACATCGAGCTGATCGGCCTGCTGGCCGGCGGCGCCACCGACGACCGGATCGCCCGCACGATGGGACTCAGCGTGCGGACGGTGCACCGACAGGTCCACCGGATCATGGCGACGGTCGGCGCGGAGACCCGCTTCCAGGCCGGGATGGAGGCGGTCCGCCGCGGTTGGGTCTGACCCGCCGCACCCCGGCGTCGGTCAGCGGCCGGTGAAGTCCGGCTTGCGCTTCTCGACGAAGGCGGCCATGCCCTCGCGCCGGTCGTCGGTGGCGAACAGCGCCGCGAAGAGCTGGCTCTCCCACGCCAGGCCGGAGGCGAGGTCCATCTCCAGGCCGCCGTCGATCGCCAGCTTCGCCGCGCGCAGCGCCTGACTGGGACCCGTGAGGTACGGGCGGACGAGCTCGACCGCGGTCGCGTACACCTCGGCGGCCGGGGCGATCCGGTCGGCCAGCCCGATGCGCAGCGCCTCCTGGGCGTCGACCATGCGGCCGGACATGATGAGGTCCTTTGCGCGGGCCGGGCCGACGAGCCGGGCGAGCCGCTGGGTGCCGCCGGCGCCGGGGATGATGCCCAGCTTGATCTCCGGCTGGCCGAGCTTCGCGTCCTCGGCCACCACCCGCCAGTCGCAGGCCAGGGCCAGTTCACACCCGCCGCCGAGGGCGTACCCGGTGATCGCGGCGACCACCGGCTTGGGGATCCGGGCGATCGCGCCGAGCGCGCTGGACAGGTCAGCGGCCCGCTCGGCCATGTCCACGTAGGACATGTCGGCCATCTCCTTGATGTCCGCGCCCGCGGCGAAGACCTTCTCGCCGCCGTACACGATGACGGCGCGGACCTCGGGGTCGGCGGTGGCGGCCGACGCGGCGGCGCGCAGCTCCTCCTGCACCTGGGTGTTGAGGGCGTTCATCGGCGGCCGCTCCAGCCGGATGGTGCCGATGCCGTCCTGGGTCTCCAGCCGCACGAACTCGCTCACGCTGCCCTCACTTCCTCGTCGAAGTCGCGTGCCAACCTTACGGCCCGACTCGTTGGGGTACGTAGTCTGGTATCAGCCCCGGCCTCGGGAGGCCAGCGATGATCACGTACTACGACGACAGATCGGTGCAGGTCACGAGCACCGCCGTCCGCGTCGACGGCCGCACCTTCCCGCTCGCCGAGATCAGCATGGTGTGGCACCGGCGGGGCAGCCGGTCCTGGCGGGTGCTCGCCGGCCGGGGCGCGATCGGCGCCGCCATGGCCGGCCCCCTGGTCGCGGCCGCCCTGGGGCTCGCGCTGGCCATCCGGCTGGGCCGCTCCCCCACCGTCACGATCGCGATCGTCGGCGCGTCGGTGCTGGTCGGGCTCGCCGTCGGTCCGGTCGCCGACTTCCTCTTCGAGCACCTGGACCGCTCGTACGCCCGGGGCAGCCGGCAGTTGGAGCTGTGGGCACGCTGGCGCGGGCAGCCGGTCCGGCTGCTGAGCACCCGGGACGCCCTGCGGTTCGGTCAGATCTACCGCGCGGTGCAGCGGGCCGTGGAGCAGGGGCAGCCGACGCCCGCCGGCCGGACGCCGGCGCGCGGCCGGCGAGGCTAGAAACGGATCGGCTCGTCCGGCAACATGCCGAGGCCCCGCAGCAACCCGTAGAGGTCCTGCTCGCCCCAGAACTCCACGATCCGTCCCCGCGCCAGCCGGTACATCTTGCAAGCGCTCTGCACCGCGGTCGCCCCGGTCGCGTCCCGCCGGTACGTCTGCGCCATCGCGACGGTCACCCGGTCGCCGGCCGCGAAGAGTTCGTGGATTTCCTGGTGGAGCACGGTGAGCCCGGGCGACCCGACCGCCTGCTCGACGAAGTGCCGGCCCCGCACCGCCGTGCCCGACCCGTGGATGCGTACGTCCTCCGCGACCACCTCACGCAGCTCGGCCAGGTCCTTCGTCAGGAACGTCCGCAGGTATCGCCGGACCACCTCGCTGTTGCGCTCCGCCTCCGTCATGGGCGCGAAGCTACCCGCGACACGATCCTCGTGCCTGCCCTCCCGTTCCCGTTCCCGGTCCCGCCGTCACGCCGCCAACCAGCGGGGTGCACCGGACGCTCAATGGAATGCGCTGGACGGGGTGCGCTGGACGGGGTGCGCCGTTCGCGTCGCGCGGCCAGGCCCGCGAGACTAAGAGGTCCTAACAAAGTCGTACGACGTGTCGGTACGTGATGATGCGGGTGGCCAGGGCGAGGAAGGCTTCGTGGATGTCGTCGCGGCGTTCCCACCGGATGCGTAGCCCGTTTCATGCAGTGGTACCAGGCGATAGTGCGCTCGACCACCCACCGGACCACCCCCAGACCGGAGCCGTGCGGTTGACCGCGTCGGGCGATGCGCGGGCGGATGCCCTTGGCGCGTACCGCCCGGCGGTACTTGTCGTGGTCGTAGGCGCGGTCGCCGAAGAGTTGGTCGGGGCGGCGACGCGGTCGGCCACGGCGGCTTCGTACCGGGGGGATCTTGTCGATCAGCGGGAGCAGTTCGGTGACGTCGTGACGGTTGCCGCCGGTCAGCGACACGGCCAGGGGGATGCCGGCGCCCTCGGTCAGAACGTGGTGCTTCGAGCCCGGGCGGGCGCGGTCGACCCGGGCTCGGTCCGCTTTTGGGCCACGTCTGGCGGCCCGCACATGCGAGGAGTCGATCACGGCTCGGGACCAGTCCAGCTTGCCGGCTGCCTGGAGTTCGGCCAGCAGCAGCTCGTGTAAACGCTGCCACACCCCGGCCCGGTTCCACTCCTCCAGACGCCGCCAGCAGGTCATCCCGGACCCGAGCCCCAGTTGTTGGGGCAGGAACTCCCACTGGATGCCGGTGTGCAGCACGAACAAGATCCCGCACAGCACCTGCCGGTCCGGGATCCGCTTGCGTCCCGGGTGCCGTGGGTTGCGCTCAGGTTTGGGCAGCAGCGGCTCGATGCGCTGCCACAGCCCATCCGGCACGATCCACGGCGGCTGCTCGCCACGCCTCACGGAACGGCATCGTAGATCACCCTCTACAAGGGATGAAAGACCCAAAGATCATTTTGTTAGGACCTCTAAGGGCGAACACCGTGCCGCCTGTAAACCTGCCCCAGATATGGGGCGGCGACAGCGGTTGCCCTCACCCGGCGCCGGCCCATAGGTGGGGCAGGTTTACAGGGCGCCGGCACCATCCCCGGCCCCCGGCTTCCGGCCCGTAGCCCTGCCTCCCGGCATCCGGCATCCGGCATCCGGCCCATGGCCCCGCCTTCCGGCCCCGGCCCACGGCGGCTGGCGCTGATGCCGGAATGGACTCGGCTCTGAACGAGCGCCCACCCCACCGCCTTGTCGGCCCGGCCAGCCAGCGGCAGGGCTGAGGAGCAAGCAGGGCGGGCCGGGCGGGCGGCGGGCGGCGGACAGCGGAGCGGGGCGGGGCGGGGCGGGGCGGCCAGAGCGACGGCGTGGTCGCACGGAGTTGCCGGGCCATGGTTAGGCTTAGTGATGGTGGTCTATTACCGGGACGACGCGGTGCAGGTGACCTCCGAGTCGATTCGGGTGGGTGGGCACGTGGTGTCGCTGCCCGAGGTGACGTACGTCTGGCACAGCCGGGGGCCCAAGACGCTCGCCGTGCGGGGGCGCGTGCTGGGCCGGGGCGTGCTGGTCCTGCTGCTGTCGCTGCCACCGCTGGTGGCACTGGTCTGCGTGGTCGCGCTGGTCTGGTCGGCGCAGGACCGGGGCGAGTGGCTGCTGGCGCTGATCATCCTGGCGGGTTTCGCGGTGGGCGCGCTGGCCCTCACCCCGTTCCTGGAGGTGCCGCTCGGCTGGCTGGACCGCTCGTACGAGCGCGGCAACCAGGTCCACGAGCTGTGGGTGCAGCACCACGGCCGGGAGGAGTTGTTGCTGCGGACACCGGACGCGCTGCGGTTCGGCCAGATCTACCGGGCGGTGCAGCGCGCCGTCGAGCAGCACACGGACCGCCGCTGACGACCGCACCGGCTGTGGCCGACGGGCGGCCCGGGCGCGGGCGACGCACACTGGGTGCCATGGCGATCCCCCTTCCCCGACCGTCCACCGTCGTCGGCCTCACCCGGTCGGCCCTCGATCAGGCCCTCGGCTCGGCCGCCTCGTTCGCGGCCGTGCCCGCCCGCGCCTTCGCGGTGCTGGACGACGTGGAGGCACTGCTGGCACGGATCAACGGGGTCGTGGACCGGATCGAGCAGACCCTCGACCGTACCGACCGGGTGCTCGACGACGCCGAGTCGGTGGCGGCGCGGGCGTCGGAGGCGGTGGGCACCGCGGCGGAGGCGGCGGCGACCGCGGCCGAGGTGCTGACGGCGTACGAACCGGCGTTGCGTCGGGCCGCCCCGATGACGAGTCGGTTCGTGGAGCAGCTCAGCCACGAGGAGGTGACCGCCGCGATCCGGCTCATCGACGAACTGCCGAAGCTGCGCGAGCACCTCACCGGCGACATCCTGCCCATTCTCGCCACCCTGGACCGGGTCGGCCCGGACCTGCACGACCTGTTGGACGTCACCCGGGACCTGAAGTTGGCCGTCGCCGGCATCCCCGGCCTGAACGTGCTGCGGCGTCGCGGCGAGAAGCTCACCGAGGACAACGGCGACCCCGGCGCCTGACGAACGAGCGGGTCGCCGCGGCGTCGGCCGGGTCAGGCCGGGGCGTACAGCTGGTCGATCTCGGCCCGCTGCGGCAGCGCCACCGAGGCACCGAGCCGCCGGACGCAGGCGGCACCGGCCGCCGCAGCCCAGCGCACGGCGTCGACCACGTCCCGCCCCTCGCCCCAGCCGACGGCCAGTGCAGCGGTGAACGCGTCACCGGCGGCGGTCGAGTCGACCACCTCCACCTTCACCGCGGGCACGTGCGCGGTCGTGCCGTCCCGGTCGCCGTACCAGGCGCCCTCGCCGCCGAGGGTGAGCACGGCCCGGGGGGTCAGGTCGAGCAGCGCCTCCGGCCGTTCCCGCCCGTGCCCGGTGAGCGCCTGCGCCTCACGCTCGTTGACGACGAGCACGTCCACGGCTGCGAGCAGCTCGTCGGGCAGTGGCCGGGCCGGCGCGGCGTTCAGGACGACCCGGGTGCCGGCGGCCCGGGCGGCCACCGCCGCCTGGGTCACCGTCTCGACCGGGATCTCCAGCTGGGCGACGAGGACGTCCGCTCGCCGTACGCTGTCCAGCTCCTCCTCGGTGAGACCGGTCAGCGCGTCGTTGGCGCCCGGAGTCACGAGGATCGCGTTCTCCCCCGCCGCGTTGACCATCACGAGGGCCACCCCGGAGGTGCCGTAGACGACCCGCAGATGCGTGGTGTCGACACCGGCGGCGCCGATCCGGGCCTTCAAGGTGACCCCGAACGCGTCCGAGCCGATGGCGCCGAGGAAGGTGCTGTCGGCACCGGCTCGGGCGGCGGCGACGGCCTGGTTGGCGCCCTTGCCGCCCGGCACCATCACGAAGTCGGTGCCCAGCATGGTCTCGCCCGGTCGGGGCAGGTCGGGCGCCATCGCCACCAGGTCCATGTTGGCGCTGCCCACGACGGCAACCCGGGTCTGCGGCACCGGCACCTCCGGTCGGATCGGCGGGACGCGCGTCAGGCGGCGCGGGCGGTGAACCGCTCGCCGGAGCGCTCCACCACCAGCGGCAGCCCGAAGGTCTTGGAGAGGTTGTCCCCGGTCAGGGTGTCGCCCAGCAGCCCCTGCGCGACCACACCGCCCTCGCGCAGCAGCAGCGCGTGGGTGAAGCCCGGCGGGATCTCCTCGACGTGGTGGGTGACCAGGACCAGGGCCGGGGCGTCCGGGTCGTACGCCAGGTCGGCCAGCCGCGCGACCAGGTCCTCGCGCCCTCCCAGGTCGAGCCCGGCCGCCGGCTCGTCGAGCAGCAGCAGCTCCGGGTCGGTCATCAGGGCGCGGGCGATCTGCACCCGCTTGCGCTCCCCCTCGGAGAGGGTGCCGTAACGGCGCTCGGCGAGCCCGCCGATGCCGAGCTGCCCCAGCAGCGCGTGGGCCCGCGCCTCGTCGCTGCGGTCGTAGCTCTCCCGCCAGCGGCCGACGACGGACCACGCGGCGGTGACGACCACGTCGCTGACCCGCTCCTCGGCGGGCACCCGCTCGGCGACCGCCGCGGTGGAGAGCCCGATGCGGGTACGCAGCTCGTTGACGTCGGTGCGCCCGATCCGCTCGCCGAGCACGTGCGCGACGCCGGTCGTCGGGTGCAGCCGCCCGGCGGCCAGGTTGAGCAGGGTGGTCTTGCCGGCGCCGTTCGGCCCGAGCACCACCCACCGCTCGTCCAGCTCGACGCGCCAGGTCACGTCGTGCAGCAGCGCGTTGCCGGACCGGCGTACGCCGACACCGTCGAGGCTGACGACCAGATCCGGGTCCACGGGTGCTCCGGCAGGGGTGGCGCCGGCGGCGCCGGAGATCACGTCACCAGTCACCCGCCCATCCAACCACGCAGCGCCGTGGTGCCCCCCACGGGCGGCGCCTCCGCCATAGGGTGAGGCGCCGTGTCGTTGGTCACCAATTCCGAAGGACGGTCCATGCCTGGTCCGAGCAGGGGACCGCGCGGATGAGCGCGGTCATCGAGATCGAGGGTCTGCGGAAGACCTTCCACAGCGTGCGGCACGGCCGCCGGGTCGCCGTCGACGACTTCGACCTGCTGGTCGAGTCCGGGCAGATCCACGGCTTCCTCGGGCCGAACGGGTCGGGCAAGACGACCACCCTGCGCGCCCTGCTCGGGTTGGTCGGTGCCGACGGGGGTCGGATGAACGTGCTCGGCGTCCCGTCGCCCCGGCTGCTGCCGCAGGTGGCCGGGCGGGTCGGGGCCATCGTGGAGAGCCCGCAGTTCTTCGGCAACTTCACCGCGTACCGCACGTTGCGCCTGCTGGCCCGCGCCGGTGGTGTGCCGGTGAGCCGGGTGGACGAGGCGCTGGAGCAGGTGGGCCTGCGCGACCGGGGCCACGAGCGGGTGAAGGGCTACTCGCTGGGCATGAAGCAGCGGCTCGCCGTCGCGTCGGCGCTGCTCAAGGATCCGGAGCTGCTGATCCTCGACGAGCCGGCGAACGGCCTCGACCCGGCCGGTATCCGGGAGATGCGGGATCTGATGCGGTCACTGGCCGCCGCGGGTGTGACCGTGCTGGTCTCCAGTCACATCCTCGGCGAGATCCAGCTGATCTGCGACCACGTGACGATCATTTCGCGGGGCCGGCGGGTCGCGGCGGGTCGGGTGGACGAGGTGCTGGCCGGCTTCGACCAGCACGAGGTGCTGGTGCGGGTGGACGAGCCGGAGCGGGCCGCGGAGCTGCTCCGGGAGGCCGGGTTGCCGGTGACCCCGCAGCCCGACCATCTGCTGGTCGGGCAGGCCAGCGACCCGACGGTGGTCAGCCGGGTGCTCGGCGAGCGGGGGCTGTGGGTGCGCGAGCTGACGCCGCTGCGGCCCGACCTGGAGAGCGTCTTCCTCGAACTGACCGGCGACGGCGTCCACCCGACGCTGCCGCGGCAGGTCGACGGCCCTCCGGAGTACGCGTCGGCGGCGGATGACGGTGTGATCGACCTGGACGCCGCTGTCGGTGGTCACCGAGGAGGGGACGAGTGAACCTGGTCCGCGCCGAGCTGGAACGGCTGACGGCCCGCCGTTTCGTGCAGCTCATGGTGGTGCTGCTGGTGCTGGCGTTCGGCGTCACCGCGGCGACCACCCTGGCCGGCTCGCACCGGCCGTCCTCGGCCGAACTGATCGAGGCGACCAACCAGGCCACCCGGGCCCGGCAGGAGATGGAGCAGGCCTACCAGCAGTGCGTGGCCCAGGTGAACGGCACCGCGCTGCCCGGCTCGGAGATCGACTACTTTCCGGCCAACTGCGCTGAGCTGGATCCGGCCCGCCAGGATCGGCTGCCGGTGGCGGCGGACTTCCTGAACGGGGTGTTCACCTTCGCCAACCAGGCCCGGCCGCTGCTCTACTTCCTGATCGCCTTCCTGGTGTTGTTCGGCTTCCTGGTCGGTGCCTCCTACATCGGTGCCGACCTGAACTCCGGCGGTGTGGTCAACCTGCTGCTCTGGCGACCACGGCGGCTGGCCGTGCTCGGCGCGAAGCTGGGGACGCTGCTCGGCTCGATGCTGGTGCTGTCGCTGCTCGCGTCGGCGGCGTACCTCGGCACGTTCTGGGTGATCGGGCAGACCGCCGGCCTGTCGACCGGGTTGACGCCGACGTTCTGGCGTGAGCTGGGGGCGGCCCACGGTCGCGGCATGGTGCTCGTGCTACTGGCCACGGCGATGGGCTTCGCGCTCGCCACGCTGGGCCGGCACACGTCGGCGGCGCTCGGCACGGCGGCCGCGTACGCGGTGGTCTGGGAACTCGGCGCGCGGCTGGTGCTGGAGATCGTCGACGCGCCCCGCCCGGACCAGCTGATGCTCTCCAGTCACATCGGGGCCTGGCTGGCCGGCGAGGCGTCGTTCTGGGATCCGCGCGCCTGCGTCGGCTCGTCCGGCAACGGGTTCTGCGACGGCTCCTACACCCTCACCTGGGGTCCGGCGATCGCCGTGCTGGTCGCCGTCACCGTGGCGCTGACCGTGGGCGCGTTCACCGCCTTCCGCCGGCGGGATCTCATCTGACCTGCGTCGACATTCGGCCCGGGCGCGCGGGCAACTCCTTGCAGCGCCCGGGCCAATGGTGAAGAATTCCTTCGCATGAGGGACCGTGGCGTGACCCGCTCAGCCCACGGTGGAGCCGAAGACCTCGTCGCGCACCGCGTCCAGTGCCGTCCACAGCGCGCCGCGCAGGATCGGCTCCTCGGTCAACCCGGTGGGCACCACCCGGGGCCGGACCAGCGTGATCGCCTCGACCTCCCGCTGCACGCGCTCGGCCAGGGCCGATCCGCCGGCCTGGCCGACCTCGCCGGCCAGCACCACGAGGGGCGGGTCGAGCACCACGCAGGTGCTCGCCACGCCGAGCGCCAGCCTGCGGGCCAACTCGTCCAGCACCGCGCCGCCGTCGGCGCCACCGTCGATCGCGGCCCGCACCGCGGCGGCGGCGTTCCCGGCCCGGATCCCGTGCTCCCGGGCCACCGCGCGGACGGCGTCCGCGCCGACCAACTGCTGGAACGCCGGCTTCGCTCGGCGGGAGACGTCGCGGGGAATCGGGGCGCCAGGCACCGGAAGGTAGCCGATCTCGCCGGCCGCGCCGCTGCTGCCGTGGTGCAGCCGACCGCCGAGCATGATCGCGAGACCGACGCCCGCACCGACCCAGACCAGGACGAAGTCGCCGACCCCCTGGGCGGCGCCGGCCTGCGCCTCGGCCATCGCGGCGAGGTTCACGTCGTTCTCGAAGACCACCGGCGTGTGCAGGTCCTCACGGAGCGCCTCGAGCAGGCCGCGGTGCCAGCGGGGCAGGTTGAACGCGAAGGTGATGTCCCCGCTGGCCGGGTCGACCAGACCGGGCGTGCCGAGCACGATCCGCCGTACGCTCGACAGCTGCGCCTGGGCGCTGCTCGCGGCCTGGACGACAGCGTTGTGCACCACGCCGACCGGGTCGTCGGTGTCCCGGGTGGACTGCTCCACCCGGCCGATCACGGCACCGGTGATGTCGGCGCAGGCGGCCACCACACGGTCCGGGCCGACGTCCACCCCGACCACGTACGCGCTGTTCGGGCGGACGGCGTAGAGCTGGGCGTTCGGCCCCCGCCCACCGGCCTGCTCGCCGACCCGGGCGACCAGGCCGCGCTCCTCCAGGCGCTCGACCAGCTGGGAGGCGGTGACCTTGGACAGCCCGGTCAGCTCGCCGAGCCGGGCCCGGGTCAGCGGCCCGCGCTCCAGCAGAAGCTCCAGCGCCGCACGGTCGTTGAGCGCCCGCAACAGGCGGGGGGTGCCGGGCAGCCGGGTCGCACTCATGCCACGTCCTCTAGATTTAGTAAACTTTGCTAACTGTAAACTGACCTGCGAGCGGGTAAGCCGTAGCGTAGCGGGCACCCCGACCGGGAGTACTCGGACGACCCGGCAGCCCTACGCGGCCGGGACGGCCGGTCCGGCCAGGACGACCCGTCGGGCACCAGAGAGGGGACGATCACCGTGGGGCTGGATCCAGGACTGCGCCGGCTCGCGCTGGGCACGCTGCTGGGCGCCTACCCGGGGCCGGTTCCGCCGGACTGGGCGGTCGACCTGGTGGCCGACGGTCTCGCCGGGCACACCCTCTTCGGGACCAACGTGCACGACCCGGCGCAGGTCGCGGCGACCACCGCCGCGCTGCGCCAGGGGCGGCCCGACGTGGTCGTCGCCATCGACGAGGAGGGCGGTGACGTCACCCGGCTCGCGCACGCCACCGGCAGCCCGTACCCGGGCAACGCCGCCCTGGGCGCCATCGGAGACGTGGCCCTGACCCGCCGCGTCTACGAGGCGATCGGCGCCGAACTGGCCGCGCTCGGCGTCACCGTCAACCTCGCGCCCACGGTCGACGTGAACACCGCCGACGAGAACCCGGTGATCGGCACCCGCTCGTTCGGCGCCGACCCGGTCCGGGTCGCCGCCCACTCCGCCGCGGCCGTGACCGGGCTCCAGGCGACCGGGGTCGCGGCCTGCGCCAAGCACTTCCCCGGGCACGGCGCCACCGTCGCCGACTCCCACCATGAGCTGCCCACCGTGGACGTCCCGCTCGACCTGCTGCGCCGCCGCGACCTGCCGCCGTTCGCCGCCGTCGTGGCCGCGGGTGCCCAGGCGGTGATGACCGCGCACATCCGGGTGCCGGCGTTGACCGGCGACGGCCCGGCCACCTTCAGCAGGGCCGTCCTGGTCGACCTGCTGCGCACCGAGCTCGGCTTCACCGGCGCTGTGATCACCGACGCCCTGGAGATGAAGGGTGCCGCCGTCGCCGCCGGTGGGATCGGGCCGGCCGCCGTCCGGTCCCTGGCCGCCGGGGCTGACCTGCTCTGCATCGGCGCGAAGGTCGACGCCGAGCTGGTCGAGCGGGTCGCCGCCGAGATCGTCGCGGCGCTCGGCGACGGCCGGCTGGAGCGTGCCCGGGTCGAGGAGGCCGCCGGGCGCGCCGCGGCGCTCGCCGCGTGGACCCGGACCGCCGGCCGCGCACCCACTGGGGGCGGCACCGACCTGGGGTACGCGGCGGCGCGCCGCGCGGTGCGCGTCGAGGGCGTCCTCGGCGAGCTGAGCCGTCCCCTCGTCGTGCAGCTGTACGCCGCGTCGACGATGGCCGAGGGTCGGGTGCCCTGGGGGCTGGGCCCGCACCTGGCCGACGTGGAGGAGATCCGGGTGGTCGCCGCCGAGGCCGACCCGGAGTCGCTGCGCCGCCTGGCCGGCGACCGGCCCATCGTGCTCGTCGGCCGGCACCTGCACCGACTGTCGGGGGCACCGGAGCTGGTCGGCGCGCTCGCCGCCCGGCACGCCGTGACGGTGGTGGAGATGGGGTGGCCGGCGCAGTGGCGGCCGGCGGGCGTCCGCGCCTTCGTCACCACGTACGGCGCGAGCCACGCCAACGGGCGCGCCGCCGCCGAGGCGCTCGGCCTGGCCGGCTGAGCGTTTCCGGCCGTCGGACGACGCCGCTCATCCGGACGGTTACGGCCCGCCCGGCTTCGGTCGGCCTGGTCGGGGTAACCGGTCGGCATGACCGCGACCGCCCCCTGGCACCGGGCCCTGGCCGACCTGCTCGCCCGGTCCCACCGGATGCCGCCCGACGACCTGACGACCGCGGTCGACGCGGTGCTCGCGCCGCTGGGAGTGACGGTCACCATCTACCTCGTCGACGTGGAGCAGGGCGGCCTGCGGCCACTGCCGGGCGCCGGTCGACCCGCACCGGAGGCGTTGCCCATCGACACCAGCCTCGCCGGCCGCGCCTTCACCCAACTGGAGATGCACGCCGGGCAGGGGCCGCCACCCCGGCTATGGGTGCCGGTGGTCGACGGCACCGACCGGCTGGGCCTGCTGGAGGTATTCGCGCCGGCCGGCGTCGACCTCGCCGACCCGTCGCTGCGCGAGGGCTGCCGGCTGACCGCCGGGATGATCGGCCACCTGGTGACCAGCAAGGCCCCGTACGGCGACGGTCTGCACCGCGCCCGCCGCAGCCGCCCGATGGACGTCTCCGCCGAACTGCTCTGGCAGCTGCTGCCCCCGCTCACGTTCGCGACCGGGGAGGTGACGGTGAGCGCCCTCCTGGAGCCGTGTTACGAGGTCGGCGGGGACGCCTTCGACTACGCCCTGAACGGGAGCAGCATCGCGCTGGCGATCCTCGACGGGGTGGGCCACGGCCTCCCGGCGGTGCTCACCACCTCGGTCGCGCTGGCCGCCACCCGGGCCGCGCGGCGGGCGTCCGGCGACCTGACCGCGACGGTGGAGGCCGCGGACGCGGCGATCCGCGGCGAGTGGCGGGACGGCCGGTTCGTCAC
This sequence comes from Micromonospora sp. NPDC049366, assembly GCF_044466625.1. Lineage (NCBI taxonomy): Bacteria > Bacillati > Actinomycetota > Actinomycetes > Micromonosporales > Micromonosporaceae > Micromonospora > Micromonospora sp. NPDC049366. Next base: position 35,289 of record NZ_JBITMV010000027.1, on the reverse strand, counting down.
CGGCGTGTTCGCCGAGCTCGACCTGCGGGAGGGACTGCTGCGCTACGTCAACGCCGGGCATCCGCCGCCGCTGCTGCTGCGGGGCGGCCGGACGGTTGGGGCGCTGGAGGGTGGCCGTCGTCTCCCGCTCGGCCTGTCCGGCGACCGGCAGGAGGTGGCCCAGGTCCGCATCGAGCCCGGCGACCGACTGCTGCTGCACACCGACGGCGTGACCGAGGCCCGCGACGCCACGGGCGAGATGTTCGGGCTCGGTCGTCTGGCCGACCTCGCGGAGCGGCACATCCTCTCCGGCCTGCCCACACCCGAGACGCTGCGCCGGCTCGGTCGGGCGGTGGGTGACCACCGGGGTGGTCCGCTGCGTGACGACGCCACACTGCTGCTGGTCGAGTGGTCTCCCGAGGCGGCGGCACGGCTGGAGCCGTGACTAGTCGAGGCCGCGGAAGCCGCGGACGGCCGCCGGCGGGACGTCCGGGGTGAGTCCGAGGAGCCCGCCGACGCCGGTGATCCACAGCACCCGCGCGACCACCGGCTGCGGGTCGACCACCCGGAGGGTGGTGCCGGCGCGCCGGGCGTTGTTGGCGGCGCCGACCAGGGCCCGGATCCCGCTGGAGTCGAGGAAGGTGACGTCGGTCAGGTCGACGACGACCTCGGTGACGCCCGGCCGGCCCAGCGCGTCGGCCAGTGCGGCGTCGAGCGCGTCCGCGGTGGCGAGGTCGATCTCGCCGACGGGGCGGAGGCTCACCTGCCCCGTTCCCGCGTCCCACAGGCGCACGTCCATCGGCCGCCCTCCGGCACTGGAAGTAGGTTTCGCGCGTTGGCGCCGTTCGACCATACCGGCCGGACGTGGCGCCCGCAGACGGGTGCGCGCTTTGCGCGCCAGGCTCTCGCGACCCGTCGGCCGCCAGCGGCCCTCACCCCACCCCGCACGCTGTGTCACCGACGCCGGCCGCCAGTTCGGGCGGGCTTCGCAGCAGGTCAAGTCCACTATTCGACACGCCGCTCCGGCCCCGCGCATCTTGCCCCGGGGCCTTCCGATACGTAGCGTGATCGGCAGGAGACGCGACCGGCGCACTGTTCGCCGGTCGCGCGCACGGGGACCTGGGGGGAGGCTGCGGACCGTGGATCCGGCCCGGGATCCACGGTCCGCGCTGTGCGTTGCCCGGTTCAGGCGGGGTACACGCCGAAGGAACGCCACCCGCGGTCCGGAAAGCCCGCGGCCTCGGCGACCCGGGCGGACGCGAGGTTGCGCCGGTCGTGCAGGTACGTCGGCACCGCGCCCTCGTCGAGCACCCGCCGGGCGGCCTGCGCGACCAACCGGCGGGCGAGGCCGCGACCCCGGGCCGCCGGCGCGGTGCCGACCGCCAGTTCGTGGCCGTGCGCGTCGTGCCGCTTGATGCCGACGCCCGCCAGGTAGCGACCGTCGGCGTCGCGCACCACCAGCACCTCCCGGTCGAAGAGCCGCAGCCACGCGGGCAGGTCGGGCGAGGTGGGCGGGGACCACTGCCCCACGTCGGTCAGCGGGGCCGGGGCCAGGGTCCAGCGGAAGGCGCCGTCGTGGGTGGGCCAGTCAGGCAGGCCGACGGCCGCGGGCAGCGCCGGAATCAGCTGCTCCACGGGCTGGGCAGTGAGGGCGCGGACCGCCTCGGCCCGCTCCGGCGGCACGGAGAGCACGGCGCTGTGCCCGGTGTCCACCGCGATCGCGGGCCGCAACCGACCGTCCCACGCCGGCCGGGCGCGCCGCCACGACGCGACGACGTGCAGCCCGGGGCCGGCCGGCCACTGTCCCAGCCAGGTCGCCAGGTGCAGGTGGAGCCGCCGGTCGAGCACCCGTCACCTCCGCGGTCCCCTCGCCCCGGCACCGCCGGCCCGCACGGTGCGTCGCGGGCCTCCGGCTCCGCCGGGCGTCGTCGCCGATCACCGTACGCGAGGCGCTCGGACGGGACGGGCGGATCCGCTCAGTGCCGGTGTTCGCCGGCCCCCTCACCCGGGCCGCCCCGCCCGCCCGGGGTGCCGCAGAGTCCGCGCCGGCATCCGGGTCAGCGGCCGCCGAGGGTTGGCGAGAGCACCGGCCGGGTACCGACGCGACGACCTTTCGCGGCGCGAATTCCCTGCTGGGTCAACGGAACCGAGCGTCGAGACATCGCGTCACACCTATTTCCATACATGGACAACTTTCTTTGGGACGGTATGGTCATGCCGATTCAGCCGAATGACCGGTACGAGCAGGACACCGCGCGACTGCGGCGTTTCCCCGACCCCGGGCGGTTCCCGGCCCAGCCGCCGCACCACGGCGCCCGCGCCGCCGACGGCACCGCGCTGAGCTGGGCCGAGCTGAACAGGCTGCCCGCCGGCGCCTCCGCCCGGCGCGGCCTGGGCAGCCGCTGACCGCGCGACACACCCGGGCGGTCACCAGGGGCTTTCGCACACCTGTCGGGTAACGTCTTCTGGTCCGGAATCCCGGCCGACGACAGGAGAAGCTCCGCGCATGGGCAAGAAGACGATCCACGTCTCCGACTTCAGTGGCACGGTCCTGGCCGCCGACGACGAGGTGGTCCGCGTCGTCGTGCTGGAGCACCCTGACCTCGTGGCCGGGCCCGTGCAGTTGGACGCCACACCGGTCGAGGTGGAGAGCATCGACGACGCCGCCCTGGACGTGGCGGTGGTCGAGATCCACGACCGTCACGGTGGCGGCGAGCCGCGTCGGGTGGTGCTCACCGCCAGCGAGTTCGACTCGATGGCGACCGACGTGCCGATGGCGCAGCTGCTGAAGACCGCCGAGCGGGTGCGCCCGCCGAAGGCGCGCAAGGCCGCGGAGCGCATCGACTACGCGACCATCGAGCACGCGGGGAAGCCGCACCGCGGCCGGGTGACCGAGGAGGAGGCCCAGCTGGTGCGCGAGCGTCTGGACGAGGTCAACAAGCGCCTCGCCGACGCCGGCCTCCGGCAGGTCGACCCGGCCGACCCGGAGCACGCGGCGCGTTACGGCTTCCCCACCGCGTCCTGAGCCGCCCGGCTCAGTCCTGCTTGCGGAAGGCCGCGGCCTTCAGCGTCTCGAGGAGTTCGGTCTCGGCGGCGGCCTTGTCGACGCCGAGACCGGCGAGCACTCCCGTCCCGTCGCCCAGTTCGAGCAGGGCGAGCAGGATGTGCTCGGTGCCGATGTAGTTGTGCCCCAGCCGCAGCGCCTCCCGGAAGGTCAGCTCCAGGGCCTTGCGGGCCGGCGCGTCGTACGGGATGAGTTCGGGCACCTCGCCCCCCGTCGGCGGCGGCAGCACGGCCGTGGCGACCTCACGTACCCGGTCGAGCGACACACCCTGCGCGACGATCGCCCTGGCGGCGAGCGCCTCCGGCTCGCTGAGCAGGCCCAGCACCAGGTGCTCGGGCCGGATCTCGGCGTGCCCGGTGGCCCGCGCCTCGTTCTGCGCCGCCATCACCACGTTGCGGGCGCGCGGGGTGAAGCGGCTGAAGCCGTCCCGCGGGTCGAGCGGCGTCTCCGCCGGCCGGGACACGAACCTCTTCTGCGCCGCCTGCTTGGTGACGCCCATGCTCTTGCCGATGTCGGTCCAGGACGCGCCGGCCCGGCGCGCCTGGTCGACGAAGTGGCCGATGAGGTGGTCGGCGACCTCGCCGAGGTGGTCGGCCGCGATCACCGCGTCGGTGAGCTGGTCGAGCGGCTCGGTGTGGGCCGACTTGATCGCCTGGATCAGGTCGTCCAGTCGTACGGGGTTGGTCGGGGGAGTCGTCATGCGTCAACCATAGGTTGACGCACCCGCGCCGTCAACCATCGGTTGACGTAAGGCGGGGGGTGCGGGTCAGGGAGTCTGCGGCACGGGCTGGGCCAGTGCCTGGATCTCCGTCGGCAGCTGCGCCATCGTCTGCTCGAACTCGCGGTGCCCCACCACCCGGTGCAGGGTCTGCAGCACCGCGCCCGCGCCCCGCTCGGCCAGGCTCGGCCCGACCCCCGCCCGCTCGGCCACCCGGCGCACGAACTCGTCGTACGCGAAGACCTCGGGCTCCTCGACGTCGGCGCGCGCCAGCAGCGGACGCAGCTCGTGCGCCACGTGGTCGGCCAGCTCCGCGGCCTGCCCCCCGCTGATCCGCTCCGCGAGGGTCCGCAGCGTCGCCTCCGTCAGCGACCGCGCCGTGTCGTCCGGCACGCCCGCCCGCGCCGCCACCTTGTCGAAGAACTTCAGCTCGGCCATGCCCCCGCCCTTCCCCGGTAGGAGAATCGTGGCTACCCGCCTGTCGGGGCCGCAAACGACGCGACGCGCTCGCCCGGCGCGGCCGGATATGGCGGCTAGCCGGGATGCCGGCGGCCCCGACCAGGGGCGATCGTGGTGAGGTGACCTACCGGTGCCTGCTCGTCGACGACAACGAACGCTTCCTCCGGTCCGCCCGGCGGCTGCTGGAACGCGAGGGCGCCACGGTCGTGGCGACAGTGACGAGCGGCGCCGACGCGATCGCCACGGCCGGCGGGGCGGAGATCGACGTGTCGCTGGTCGACGTGAAGCTCGGCGGGGAGAGCGGCGCCACCGTCGCCGACGACCTTGCCCGGCGCGGTCTCGGCGGGCGGATCCTGCTCGTCTCGACCCTCGGCGAGGAGGAGGTCCTCGACCTGGTCACCCGCAGCGCGGCCGTCGGCTTCGTGCCGAAGTCGGCCCTGTCGGTGGCCGCGATCGACGCCGCCCTGGCCCAGGCCGCCTGAGCTGTCGGGCTCCCTGAGCCGGCGAGCCGCCCGAGCGATCAGATCGACTGGAGGTAGCGCACGACGGCCAGCACCCGACGGTGGTCCGCCTCGGTCTCGGGCAGGTCCAGCTTGTGGAGAATGCTGCGTACGTGCTTCTCCACGGTGCCCTCGGCCAGCCACAGCAGCTGGGCGATCCCGGCGTTCGACCGCCCCTCGGCCATCAGCGCCAGCACCTCACGCTCGCGCGCACTGAGCGGGGCGAGCGGGTCCACCCGCCGCCGGACGTTGACGAGTTCGCGCACGAGATCCGGGTCCACCACCGAACCACCGGCGGCCACCCGACCGACCGCCTCCACGAAGCTGTCCACGTCGGTGACGCGCTGCTTGAGCAGGTAGCCCACGCCCCCGTCGGCGCCGAGCAGTTGGAGCGCGTGCTCCACCGCGACGTACGCCGACAGCACCAGCACGCCGGTGCCGGGATGCCGCTCACGGACGACCTCCGCCGCGACGAGGCCCTCGGTGCCGTGACCCGGCGGCATCCGGACGTCCAGCACGGCCACGTCCGGCGCCGTCTCGGCGACCAACGCGAGCGCCTCCTCGGCGTCGCCGGCACGCCCGACGACCGCCATCCCCGCGCGCTCCAGCAGACCGGCCAGCCCTTCGCGCAGGAGCACGTCGTCGTCGGCCAAGACCACCCTGATCGTCACGAACCGTCCTCGCTGCCGCTCGCCGCGCCGTCGGCCCGCCGCCGGGGCCGCACTATGGTACTGCCACGATCACGGGCCCCCGTGACGGTGGAATGAACGGTTGTGCGAAGGAGGCGCGATGCGGCTCGGCCTCGTCGGGCGGGTGCTGCTCGGCGCCGGGGTGCCGACCCTGCTGGCGGTCGCCGCGTTCGTCACGATGCTGGGCGCCGTACAGGCCGTACGGGAGGCACAGGTGCGGGTGTCCGGCTCGCAGAACGCGGTCATCGCGGCCGAGGGCCTCTCCCGCGCGGTCGGTGACGTCGCGATCGGCGAGCGCGACACCGTGCTCGGCGAACGCGCCGACGAGGACCTGCGGTCCGCGCCCCGGCAACGCGTACGCGACCAGATCGCCGCACTCCACACGGCGACGACCGGCGCGGCCGACAACGGCATCGACGCGACCGACGTCATCTCGGCGGCCGACGCGTACCTGACGTCCACCGGGGACGCCGCCGCCTCGTCGGGGCGGCTGCCCGACGCGGACGGCCCGCTGCTCGACGACTTCACCGAGCGGCTCGACGCCTTCCTGGCTCGGGAGCGGCAGGTGGCCGCCGCCCAGGAACGGCAGGCGACCACCGCCAGCCGGTGGGCGGTGTCCGCCGCGGCGGTCGGCCTGGTCACGTCCCTGCTCGCGGTCGTGCTCGTCGGCGGCTATCTGACCCGCACGGTGACGCTGCCGGTCCGGCGGGCCGCCGCCCTGGCGCGCCGCTTCGCCGACGGCGACCTCGACGCCCGCCTGCGGGTGAGCGGGGTGGGCGAGGTCGGCGGCCTCCAGCGAGCGCTCAACGAGATGGCAACCTCGCTGACCCGGGCCCGCACCGAGCTGACCGCCTCCCGGGCCCGCATCGCGGCGGCCGGCTACCACGAGCGCCGGATGATCGAACGCGACCTGCACGACGGCCTGCAACAGCGACTGGTCTCGTTGGCCCTGGACGTACGCGGGCTGCGCGCCGACGCCCCCGACGACCTGCGGCCACAGGTGGACGAAGTCGTGGAGGGCCTGGTCGAGGCCACCGACGAGCTGCGGGACTTCGTCCGGGGCATCCAGCCGGCGGCGTTGACCGAGCACGGGCTGGGTGCCGCCGTACGCGCCCTGGCCCGGCGCGCGGCGCTGCCCGTGGAGGTCACCACCGACCTCGCCGACCGCCTCCCACCGGACGTCGAGTCGGCCGCCTACTACTTCGTCTCCGAGGCGTTGACCAACGCCACCAAGCACGCGCGGGCGTCGTACGTCGAGGTGAGCGCTCGGGTCGACGCGGCCGTGCTGACCGTCGTGGTCCGCGACGACGGCGTCGGCGGCGCCGACCCCACGGGCGACGGGCTGGTGGGTCTCGCCGACCGGATCGAGGCCGCGGGCGGGTGGATGGGCCTGGTCAGCGAGGCCGGTCAGGGTACGACGCTCACCGCGACGATCCCGACCCCGGGGCAGGCGGGGGTGGCCGCTACCGGCTAGCCGGTAGACCGGATGGCGGCTGGCGTCGAAGCGCCGGACGGGTCCCCGGCGGGAGGCTGTGTGAAGTGGCGGTCCGCAGCCGGCGGGCCGCCGGGCGGGGCCCGTGGCGGCCGCGCAGCAACCTGGAGACCGGGAGCCGAACATGGTGACGAACGCCCTGCCCACGTCGTACCCGACCATTCCCGTGGCCGCCCGCGCACTGCCCCGCCGCCGTCGCGGCCTGCCGCTGTGGTCGCGCATCCTCACCGGCGGTGGGGCGCTGTGGCTCGCCACCGTGGTCACCACGTTCGTGACCGGCAACGTCAACCTGGTGCCGACGATCATCCTGGTCGGCGCGTTCCTGGTCCCCGTCGCGTTCGTCGCCTGGGCGTTCAACCGCGCCGACGCCGTGCTCACCGTGCAGAAGATCTTCACCGCGTTCCTGTACGGCGGGGTGCTGGGGGTGCTGGGCGCCTCCGTCCTCGAAGCCGCCATCGTCCGCAACACCTCGATGGCCGGTTTCCTCGGCGTCGGGCTCATCGAGGAGGGCGTGAAGCTGCTGGTGCTCTGGCTGATGGCGCGCCGCCTGGCCGGCTACACCACGCGGGACGGCCTGGTGCTCGGCGCGACGGTCGGCTTCGGGTTCGCCGCCTTCGAGAGCGCCGGCTACGCCTTCCAGGCCCTCTTCGCCCAGCAGGGCGGGCTGTCGCTGCTGGGCGTGGTCGAGACCGAGCTGCTGCGTGGCATCCTCACCCCGTTCGGGCACGGCCTGTGGACCGCGATCGTCGGCGCCGCGCTGTTCACCGTCGCCGGCCGGCGGGGCCACGTCACCCTCTTCGCCGGCCGGGTCGCCGGGGCGTACGTCCTGGTCAGCCTGCTGCACGCGCTCTGGGACGCCGCCGACCTGGCCGCGGCGTGGCTGACCCTGCACCTCACCGGCAGCCCCGCGCAGTGGGCGCAGGCCCGGCAGGGCATCAACGTCACCGCCACCGGGGCGCAGCTGCACCTCGACGCGATCCTCGGCACCGCCCTGCACGTCGCCGACGCCCTGGTCGGCGTGGCGCTGGTGGCCGCCCTCGCGGTGAGCGTCCGGCTGCGGGAGCGGCGCGCCGCCGCCCGCCGCTGAGCGGCGTGGCGGCCGCCGCGCCCGGTCGCCGACACCGAGCCGATGCCACCGCCCTGACCGGGCGGGGCATCGCCTGCGTGTGACGCGACGCATTGGGTACTCCGCGGCGACTGCCCTGCCCGATCCCGGCACGGGGCAGCGGCAGTGCAGTTCATCCGAGGAGCACCGACATGGGTAGCGACAGCACCGCGGGCGCCGGCATGACCGCCGCGGAGAAGGCGACCGGACGGCGGGGCCGGCTCTCGCCGAACGTCACCCTGTTCCTGCTCGCCTCGATCCTGGTGTCCTTCCTGGCGTCCTCGTCCGCCCCGACGCCCCTCTACGGCATCTACCAGGCGCACTGGCACTTCTCGCCGATCACCACAACGGTGATCTTCGGCAGCTACGCCATCGCGGTGCTGGGCACCCTGCTCACCGTCGGCAAGCTCTCCGACCACGTCGGGCGACGGCCCGTCCTCCTCGTGGCGATCGCGGTGCAGATGATCTCGCTGATCGTCTTCATCTTCGCCAACGGCGTACCCGCGCTGCTCACCGCCCGCATCGTCCAGGGGCTCGCCGCCGGCGCCGCCACCGGTGCCATCGGCGCCGCGATGCTGGACATCAATCGGGCACGCGGCACCCTGACGAACGCCATCGCCCCCGGCATCGGTACCGGCACCGGTGCTCTCCTCTCCGGCCTGCTCGTCCAGTTCCTGCCCGCGCCGACCCGCCTGATCTACGTCGTGCTGCTGGTGATCCTGCTGGTCCAGGCGTTCGGCGTGGTCCTGATGCCGGAGACGGTCACCCCGATGCGCGGCGCGCTGCGCAGCCTGCGGCCGGAGATCAAGCTGCCCCGCTCCGTACGCGGCCCGGTGCTCGTGGTCGCCCCGGTTCTCTTCGCCGGCTGGTCGCTGGCCGGATTCTTCGGCGCGCTCGGGCCGGCGCTCGTCCGCGCGCTCGGCCCCATGTCGATCGTCTTCGGTGGGGTGACGCTCTTCGTCCTGGCCATCGTCTCGTCCATCACCGTCCTCGTGATGCGCGACGCCACGGCCCGGACCCTGATGCTCACCGGGATCGCCGCCCTCGTCGTGGGCATGGTCGTCACGATGTTCGCGGTGAACACCGACTCCGTGGCGGCGTTCTTCGTCGGCATCGCGCTGGGCGGGGTCGGCTTCGGCGGCGCCTTCCAGGGCAGCCTCAAGACCGTCATGCCGCTGGTCGAGGCGCACGAGCGCGCCAGCGTGCTGTCCCTGGTCTACATCATCTGCTATCTCGGCCTCGGCCTGCCCGCCGTGATCGCCGGTTACCTCGTGGTCCACGGCGGCGGGCTGCCGCGCACCGCCGACGAGTACACCTACTTCGTCATCGCGCTCGCCCTCATCGCCCTGCTCGGCCTGCGCGGGGCCGTCCGCAGAACTCCCGCGTAGCCGCTGGATCCGAGCGTCACCTCGCGGCGTCCTCGTCGCCCGGCGCCGTGGCGCGGAACGGCCTCGTTCTCAGGGCGAGACCCTCGCCGGGCGGCGGGAAGGCGCGGGCTCTTCGCGCGTCGGTGCCGGCGGTCGCGCCGCCCGCGTAGCCTGGCCTGGTGTTCGACGTCCTCCTGTTCCTCATGGTGGTGGGCTGCGTGGCCGCCATCGCCGGCGGCCTCGGGTGGCTGGGCTCCCGGGCCCGTCGTCGAGGCGTCGGCGGCGAGGTGATGGGCCCGTTCGAGGAGATGTGGCACCCGGCCGCGCACCGCTACCGCGCCGAGGTCCGGCAACACGAGCAGCACGTGGCGCCGAGGCCGTCCGCTGACGATGACGAGGGTCAGCCGGGTCGGCAGTGACCGCCGGTCTGGCCGGCTGGCGAGGCCGATACGGTACCGGCGACTGAATGCCGAACCCACAGTGGATGAGAGAGATTGAATTCACTTGAACAAATCTCGCTGGGGCACGTTCATATTGTGCTCCTGATGACGCCGACGGGGGGAATTGCGCTGGTAGCGGGGTTGCATGAGCCGCCCCTGATTCCGGCCGACGGCCGATCCGTGACGTTTGCGGCAGGCCCATTGACATTCACTCCATTGCGGAGTCAAATGTTTGATCAGTGGCTTGCGGAACGCGATGCGTTTCAGCGCCGAATTCCCCGCACGTGTATCTACAGGAGGATCACATGCGCTCATCGAGGTCCACCCGGGCCGCCCTGCTCGCTACCGCCGGCGTCGCGGCGGTCGCGGTGACCGCCACCCCCGCGGTCGCGGCCGAACCCAACAGCAGCTGCACCTACGCCGACGGCACCGTGTGCCTCCACGCGTCCAAGTGGTTCGACGGCGCCACGGTCGAATACTCGGCGCCGCTCGGCACGGCCTGCGTCAACTCGCCGATCGGCTTCCTGGGCTGGGTGAACCTCACCGACCAGACCCTGAGGGTGTACTCCGGCGCCGACTGCACCGGCGTCAGCTATCTGGTCCCGCCCGGCGATCTCCACAACGTCCAGTCACCCCTGCGCAGTCTCAAGGTCGCCTGATCGCGAAAGCCGGACAAAGACGTCGGTGAATCGCACGGCCTGTGCGCCCGGCCGGCGGGCGTGACTGATTCGGAATGCCGATACTTCGTAATCGGGGCGGTGGCGGCGTGGCACGTCCGCGGACTCACCCAGGACGCCATGGCGGTCACCGGCCGCGCCCGGTGACCGCCATGGCGTCGACGGCTGACCGCTCAGCGGAAGTGCCGCTCGCCGGCCAGCACGGCGTCCAGCCACCTCTCGTACCAGGAGAGGAAGTCTGGGTCGGGGGTGAAGCGCGGCCCCTGCTTGCCGGGGCGGGTTTCGACAACCCTCCCGCGGGCGGGGCCACCGAGGACGAGAAGTGACAGATCGTCGCAGCCCTGATGGCCGAGCGCCAACGTTCCGCGGTACGGCTCGTCGTTCTCGCCCGGCGCCGCCTCGGCGAGCCAATCGTCGTACACCCGGCCGGGCTCGGCCGGAAACGGCTGGGCCAACATCGTGATGTCGGGGTCCCCCCGCAGCGCCCAATCCCAGTCGTCGATCGGCAACAGGCCATAGAAGGGCCCGGCGCCACCGAACCGACCCGGCCCTCCGTGCCCGACGGTGGTGATGAAGCCGCGATAGTCGGGCGGCAGCGTGACCCCGTGGCGCTCCTCGAAGCCGACTACCGCGTCCTCCGACAGCGCCGGCCCGATCCGGAAGAGGTGGGCGTCGGCACCGAACATGACCGGCCCGCTGCGTGACGCCGCGGCCCGCAACTTCACCGCCACCCGCGCCAGCCGCGCCGGCACGTCATCGCGTCCGTCTGCCATGCCGGCAGTCAACCACCGTGGCGCGCCGCGTCGGCCGGCGCCCGGGCGGGCCGACCGGCCGCAGGGCTACCGTGCGCGTCGAGCGGAACGCTGGATGCTCCATTCCGTCAGCGGCTGCAGGGCCTGCAACAAGGCCTTGCCGTCCGCACTGAGGTCGTACCGGTTTCGCACCGGCGTGCTGGGGATCACGGTCCGCTCGATGATCCCGTTTGCCTCAAGCTCCTTCAGGCGCTGCGTCAGCAATCGGTCGGAGATGCCATCGATGGCGGCGCGGTACTCACCGAAGCGGCGAGCACCTTGAGCGACCTACTTACTAAATATTAGTATCTTATCCGTCGCTTGGCCGGACGCGCCGTCCGTCGCATCGTGGACCCATGACGGACCACGGACGCCCTCTCGCCTTCGGGCCGAGCCGGGACCCCTCGGCCGCGTCACTGGACCAGACCCGGCACCTCGCGCGTCTGGCCGAGGACGTCGGCCTGGACCTCCTCGCCGTGCAGGGCCCCCATCCCTACCAGCCCGGGGCCTGACGAGATTCCTCCCCGAACCTCCATGAAAGCCACGCGACAAAGCGGCACCAGCCGCACTTTCTGCAAGAACTCAAGGAGTAGCAGATGAGTTTCCCGTTCCCCGTGCCCGACAAGAACGACCCGCGGTGGACCGCTCGCGGCGGTGTGTTCGTCCGGCGCTCCGAGGGCACCCACAGGTGGCTCGCCGGCGACACCTACACCATCAAGGTCACCGCAGACGACACCAACGGCTCTCTCGGGTTCATCGAAGCCACCGTGCCACCCGGGGCCGGACCGGTTGCACACAGCCACGGCAACGAGGACGAAGCGTTCTACGTACTGTCGGGCCGCCTGGAATTCCTCAACGGCGATGAACTCCAGGTGGCCGAGGCCGGTGATTTCGTCTTCATCCCCCGCGGCACCCGGCACAGGTTCACGAACGTGGGCGATACCGACGCCAGAATGCTGGTCATCTTCACCCCGGGCGGACACGAGAGGTTCTTCGTAGATAACGGAGACGAGCCCCAGCCCGGAGAACAGCCACCCCAGTGGGGCCCGGAACGCTACGCCCGGCTCGTGGACGAGCTGCTCGAGCAGAACGTCACCATTCTCCCTGAGTAATCGTCCGGGAACTTCGGTTACCCAGCCGCCGGTGCAGGCGAGTCGGCGCGTGCCGCACCCAGCCGGAGCACGCCCGGTCCACCGGCTCGCGAGCACCCACCGAACGACCACCCACCACCGCCGGACACGAAAAAGGCCCCGACCCGGTGTGAACCACCAGGTCAGGGCCTTCTCGTTGGTGCGCCGCCAGGGACTCGAACCCCGAACCCGCGGATTAAGAGTCCGCTGCTCTGCCAGTTGAGCTAGCGGCGCTCGTCGGCAACGGGGAGAACACTAGCACGCCCCCCGAGCGGGGTTCCAATCCGATACCCGGCTCCACCCTTCGGGCGAGCTTATCGGGCAAATAGCCCAAAACCTCCAGGTGTACGAATCGTGGGCTCTGCGGAAACCCTCGGATGCGGCACCATGTCCGCCAGGTACGCGAGAACAGAGGTGGGGATGGGCAGGTTCACGCGGGCCGGGGCGGTGATGGGCGTCCTGACCCTGGCGGCGTCGTTGGCGTTGACCGGTTGTGGCGCCGACGAGCAGAAGCAGCCGGCATTCGTCGGTGGGACGGCACCGAGCGCGAGCGGCGAGGCGGCTGCGCCGTCGGATCCGGCGGTGCCGGCCGGCCCGGCGCTGGCGGTCAACCCGGTGCACGGGGCGAAGAACCGGCCGGTCAGCACCGAGATCAGCGCCAAGGTGCCGGACGGCGGCAAGGTTTCCGAGGTCACCCTGACCGCCGCCGACGGCGGCAAGGTCGAGGGGAAGCTGCGCCTCGACGGGTCGTCGTGGGTGCCGAACAGCCCGCTGAAGTACGGCACCAGCTACACCGCCACGGTCACCGCGACCGGCGCCGACGGGGTGACCAGCCAGGGCACCAGCACCTTCACCACGATGAAGAAGCCCTCGTCGACGATCGGCTCGGGCCTCTACCTCTTCGACGACAAGACGTACGGCGTGGCCATGCCGGTGGTCGTCGAGTTCCACCCGGGGATCCCGAAGAAGGACCGGGCGGCGGTGCAGAAGCGGATGTTCGTCCGGACCGATCCGCCGCAGCCGGGCGCGTGGCACTGGGTGAGCAACGGCAGCCAGGCCTACTACCGGGCCCCGGAGTACTGGAAGCCGGGCACCACGCTCGACGTCCGGATCGCGCTGGCCGGCGTGCCGCTGAGCAACGGCCGCTACGGCGACGTCGACCGGAAGGCGAAGGGCAAGATCGGCAGCTCCTTCGTGATGAAGGTGGACAACGCCACCAAGCAGATGAGCGTCTACGAGGGCGGCAAGCTGGTCAAGACGCTCCCGGTGAGCCTCGGCAAGAAGAGCACCCCCTCCTCCAGCGGCACCCTCGTCGTGATGGAGAAGAAGGAGAAGACGGTCTTCGACACCCGGGACGACCCGGACCCGGCGAACCGCTACGTCACCGACATCGAGTTCGCGCAGCGGCTGACCTGGGGCGGCGAGTACATCCACGCGGCGCCCTGGTCGGAGCACGTCCAGGGCCGGCAGAACGTCTCGCACGGTTGCGTCAACGTGTCGATGGCGAACGCGCGCTGGCTGTTCTCGAAGACGAAGATCGGCGACCCGATCACCATCAAGGGCACCGAGCGACGGCTGGCCGCGGGCAACGGCTGGACCGCCTGGAGCCTGAGCTGGTCGGAGTTCGTGAAGGGCAGCGCCCTGCCGGTGCCCTCCGGCGGAGCGGGCCCGACACTGTGACGTCCAGGGTGGCGCCGGTCCGGGGGACGGGCCGGCGCCACCCCGGCCCGTGCCGAGCGAGAGCCACGTCACCGCAGGTCAGGCCAGAGATCGGCGGCGGAGACGAGCCAGACTCGCAAAACGGCGGATCGTAGCAACAATCCGGCATCCTGTCTCCAGGTGTTTCGTTTCACCCCCTGCAACGGGTACCTGTCCTCGTGCGTCTTTGAGGGAGGATGGGTCGTGCGGGGGACCGAGACTGTGAGGACATCATGCGAGCTGACCAGGACAAGCTGATCCGGCGGGGCGTCGGCCGCCCCGCGCGGCGGCGTCGGCTGTTCGTGGCGGGGGTGGTCGCCGTCGCGCTGGCCTTCACCTCCGGCTGCACCAGCGGTGGGGGCGACAAACCGTCGTCGTGGCAGGGTGGCGGTGAGTCACCCGCCCCGAAGGCCGCGGCGACGATCAGCGAACCGCAGGCCGACGCGAAGGACGTCCCCGCCTCCACCGGCATCACCTTCACCACGAAGGACGCGGTGGAGACCACCGTCGAGCTGAAGGACTCCGCCGGCAAGACGGTCGAGGGCAAACTCGCGGCCGACGGGAAGAGCTGGCTGCCCGCCGGCGCTCTGTCCTACGGCGAGACCTACACCGCCACCGTGACCGCGACCGGTGACGACGGCCGCCCCGCGACGACGACCAGCACGTTCACCACCATGGCGAAGCCCGCCAACCAGATCCGCGTGAGCAGCTTCCTCGGCGACGGTCAGACGGTCGGCGTCGGCATGCCGCTGATCGTGAAGTTCAGCCGGGCGATCCCGGAGGACTACCGCGACGACGTGCAGCGCCGGATGTCCGTCACCTCGACGCCGGCCCAGGAGGGCATCTGGCACTGGGTGAGCCCGACCGAGGTCCGTTACCGGCCCAAGGAGTTCTGGAAGGCCAACAGCAAGATCTCCTACCGGGTGCAGGCCGGCGGCCTGCCGATGGGCAACGGCTGGTACGGCCGCGCCGACCTCACCGTGGACATCAACATCGGCCCGTCCCTGATCATGACCGTCGACAACAAGACCAAGCGGATGACGGTCACCCGCGACGGCTCCGTGATCAAGACCATCCCGGTCAGCCTCGGCAAGAAGAGCACCCCGTCGTCCAGCGGCACGATGGTGGTGATCGAGAAGCTGCGCAAGACGGTCTTCGACACCTTCGAGGAGCTGGGCCCGGAGGACGGCTACCGCACGAAGATCGACTACGCCCAGCGGCTGACCTGGGGCGGCGAGTTCATCCACGCCGCGCCCTGGTCGGAGGGGCAGCAGGGCAGCGTCAACGTCTCGCACGGCTGCGTGAACGTCTCGATGGCCAACGGCGCCTGGCTGTTCACCAACACGCGTATCGGTGACCCGATCACCGTCAAGGGCACCGAGCGGAAGCTGCAGAACGGCAACGGCTGGACCGACTGGAACATGAGCTGGGACGACTACGTGAAGGGCAGCGCCCTCCCGTACGAGCCGCCGGCCGAGCCGGACACCGACGCCACCCCGGACCCGGACCTCACCCCGAGCACCGGTCCCACCGCCTGACCTCGCCCCACGGCACGACCATCCGGAGCCCCCGCCACCCGGCGGGGCTCCGCTCGTCGTACGTCTCTCGCATCGCCCGGCGCCACGACAGCTGGTCTGACGTGTGAAGTCCCCTACCCGGCCCCTATAACGCGTCAGGCCCCCTCCATGGAGGGGGCCTGACCTGCGGATCCGTAGATCCTCTAGCTGGGTGACTGATGGGAATTGAACCCACGACAACCGGGACCACAACCCGGTGCTCTGCCAACTGAGCTACAGCCACCACGCCTCCGCGCCCGATTCGAACGCCCCGGGCGGGGTGCGGACCAATAATAGCCCTACGCGGTGCCGCCCCGTCCAGCGGGTTCCGCCGGCCGCGACCGACCGGCCGACCGCGTGGGTCAGAGCTCGGCGGCGATCGCCTTGGCGCTGTCCACGTCCGGGCCCGGCAGCGGCACGAAGATCGTCCGCCGGTAGTACTCCAGCTCCCGGATGCTCTCCCGGATGTCGGCCAGCGCCCGGTGCGCCAGCCCCTTGGCCGGCTGCCCGAAGTACACCCGCGGGTACCAGCGCCGGCACAGCTCCTTGATCGACGAGACGTCGATCATGCGGTAGTGCAGGTGGTTGTCGAGCCGCGGCATGTCCCGGGTGATGAAGCCCCGGTCGGTGGCGATCGAGTTGCCGCACAGCGGCGCGGTGCGCGGATCCTTCACGAAGGTGCTGACGTAGTCGAGCACCAGGTCCTCCGCCTCCGCGAGGGTGACGGTGGAGCGCCGCACCTCCTCGGTCAGGCCCGACTTGGCGTGCATCGTCTGGACGATCTCCGGCATGGCGTCCAGCGCCGCGTCGTCCGCGTGGATCACCACGTCCACACCGTCACCGAGCACGTTGAGGTCGGGATCGGTGACCAGTGCGGCGACCTCGATCAGCTTGTCCCTGCCGAGGTCCAGCCCGGTCATCTCACAGTCGATCCAGACGAGAAGATCAGCCACCGGCACAGACTACGCGCAGCCCACACGCGGCGGCTGCGCGCTCCACGCGGACCAGCCCGCTAGGGTTTCCCCGTGCCAGCCGAACCCGTCGCGCCACCCGCCGTCACCGACGACGACCCGGGTGGACGTACGGCCCGTCGTGTCGTCGCCGTGGTGGCCCTCGCCGCGGTCCTTCCGGCGCTCTACCTGCCCGGCCTGGTACACGACTTCTTCGACCTGAAGATCTACATGCGGGCGATGCGGTGGTGGGCGGCCGGCAACCCGCTCTACGACTACGTCCAGCCCGACCGCGTCCAGGGCGAGCTCTACTTCACCTACCCGCCGTTCAGCGCGCTGCTGCTGCGTCCGTTCGCGCTGCTCCCACTCGGCGCGACGGTGACGGTGTTCACGGTCTTCACCGCCCTCGGCGTGGTGCTGACCACCTACTGGCTGGTCCGCCCCGTCATCGCCCGGCACGGCCTGCACCGGGCGTTCACCATCACCGTGGCGGTGCTGCTCGTCCTGGCGGTCGAGAGCACCCGCGAGACCATCACGTTCGGCCAGATCAACATGCTGCTGGTCGTGCTGATCCTGGTCGACCTGCTCTTCGCCGTCCCGCAGGCACGGCGCTGGGCCGGCGTGGGGATCGGCCTGGCGACCGCGCTGAAGCTCTTCCCGGGCATCTTCATCGTCTACCTGCTCGCCTGCCGACGCTGGTGGGCCGCCGCGGTGGCCGCCACGACCGCCGCCGCGGCGACCCTCCTGGCCGCCGCCGTCGCGCCCGGTGACTCGTGGCGGTTCTGGACCCACGAGCTGTGGACCACCGAACGGGTCGGGCGCACCGACTACACCGGCAACCAGTCGCTGTTCGGCCTGATCAGCCGGTTCACCGCCCCGGACCGGCCAGACCGGCTGCCGTGGCTGCTGTTGGTGGCGGTGGTGGCCGCGTACGGGCTGTGGCGGGCCGCCCGCGCCTACCGGGTCGGCGACCACGTGGCCGGCCTGACCCTGACCGGGCTCGTCGGCGGGCTGGTCAGCCCGATCACCTGGACCCACCACCTCTACTGGTTCATCCCGGCCGTGGTGGTGCTCGCCGACGCGGCGCTGCGCGCCGACCGGTCGACCACGGAGGGCGTACGACGTCGGCGCTGGCTGGCCGCTCTCGCGATCGGCACCACCGCCGTGATCATCTACGGCGTCGTCACCTTCCAGGACTGGGGCGTGGCACCGGTCCGTACGGACAGCCCCGACCAGTTCCTGGTCCGCAACACGTACGTGCTGCTCAGCCTGCTGTTGCTGGTCGTCCTGCCGGCCCGCGCCGAGAGCGGCTCGGGCCCGGCCCGGCAGCCGACGCACGAACCCGAGAAATTGCACCAAATGGACAGACGTCCCGAGTAGCGACGATCGGCGTTAATCTGGCCTCACCTACCTCAAGCGCACCTCAGGTAGCGACACCGATCCCCCGGTGAGAGTGGCCCTCCGCGTCGGCAGCGCGGAGGGCCACTCGTCGTCCGGGCCCGTCCCGGGCGATCCACCCGGCGGCGCGGGCCGAGGTCGGTCGCGGTCCGGCCCTGCCGGCACGACTCCAGGTCGGTCGCGGTGCGGCCCGACCCCAACGGGCCGAGGTCAGTCGCAGTCCGGGCCGTCCGCGCGGTCCGCCACGCCGTCGGACGCCGTGCGGCCGTCGCCGTCGGTCGGCCGGGCGTCACCCGTCGCGGCGGTGCTCGACCGGATCTCCGCCGGCACCGGGGTGTCCCCCGCCGCCACCGGCGGCCAGGCCAGGGTGAGGTTCAGCTCCGGCGGCCCGCCAGGTGCCGCCCCGGCCCCGCCGCCACTCGCCCGGGAACCCCCGGCCGAAGCCCCGGTCGCGCCCGCTCCGCCCACCGTCGCACCGGCCGCACGCCCGGTCGGGGGCGACTCGACGAGGTCCGCGAGGCTCGCCGGTCGACGCGCGGGAACCGTGCCGATGGCGACCCGGGACCGCTCCGCCGGGCCGGAGCCGACCGCGGCGAGCTGGCGGGGTGCCGGCACCGCCGCGTCGTCCGGGCCGGTCGGCCGGGCGCCCAGCCCGCTGAGCGAGGTGACCCCCAGCCGGCCGGCGAGCACCGGCACCTGGTCGGGCTCCACCACGAAGACCACCTCGCGGGGGCGCACCGGGCGGAACAGGAGCAGGACGGCGAAGGTCACCAGCAGCACACCCCCGGCCAGCAGCGCCCAGGTGGCCGGGGCGACCCATCCGGCACTCAGTTCGGCCCGCAGGTCCAGGGCGAGATCGGCGCGCCCGTCCGGGCGCATCACCACCAGGCTCACCGGACGACCGGCCAGATCCTCCGGGGTCCACTCGAGGGAGCCCACGCCCTCGCGTACCCAGAAGGGCCGGTCGAGCGGCGTCACCCCGGCCGGCGCGTCCGTGGCCGGCCGCGCGGCGGCGTCGTCCAGGCGGACCAGCAGCGGGCCGCGCGACAGCGGCACCCGCCGGACCCCGGCGTGCGGCACCGACGCCATCCAGCGCCGCACCTCGTCGGTGGGGGCGAGGCCGACGAACGCGGGGCCGTCCGGCGTCCGGGCCTCCAGCCGCAGCCGGACCTCCCCCATGCGGGCGAACGGCGCCTCCCGTCGCAGCAGCGCGTCGAGGTCGTCGACGACGACCGCGTGCCCCGACGTCCGCACCGTCTCGAAGCGGGCGGCGAAGTCGCCGCCGGGGTCGGCGTGGCGGTTGACGGTCCAGAGCACAGAGCCGGCGAGCAGCGTCGGCAGACCGATGATCAGCAGCAGCAATCCGCCGAGCGTGCGCACGAATCGCATCCGTTCCGTCCCCCTCCGTGGCCAGGTACCCGGCCGACCTTACCGACGTCGACCGTCCGATCAGGGGATATCCACGGCACGCGATCGGGGGAATACGCGTGGGCCCGCCGGACACGATCCGGCGGGCCCACGGGTGGATCTCGGGTCAGGCCTTCGGAGTCGGCTCCCGCCGCGTACGCGCGAACGCGAGACCGCCGAGCGCCAGGCCGGCGACGCCGGCGACCAGGCCGGCGATGCCGAGGCCGGTGGCCGCACCGTTGCCCTCGGCCTCGTCGTCGTCATCGTCCGCCTGCGGCGCGGTCGCGGCGACCGGGGCCGCCGACGGGGTGGCCGCGGTCAAAGCGAGCACCGGCGCCGGGTGCTCCGGCTCCTGCCCGCCCGCGGCCGGCTCGTCGATCCACCGCACGACGTTGCCGTCGGAGTAGGTCTGCAGCGACTTGAACACCATCGCGTCGACCTTCGGCAGCGGCCCGAGGGAGACGGGGAACTCCTGGAACTGACCCGGCTTGATCGCGGCGTCGCCGGTCGCCGTCCAGGTCAGCTTCGACACCGCCTCGGTGAGCTGGCTGCCGTGGACCTCGATCGGCGGGTCCACCTTGCGCTTCTCCACCGCCACCGTCCAGCCCGGCACCGGCTGCGTGGAGACCGAGCCGACCGGCGCGTTCTCCGGCAGCACCACCTCCACCTTGGTGGTCGACGCGCTGTCGCTCTCGTTGGGCACCCGGAACGCGACGCGGGTGTAGCCGCCCTGCGTCGCCTCCTTCGGGTTCACACTGACGTGGGCCGAGGCGGGAGCGGCGAAGCCGAACACGCCGGTGGCGACGACACCGAGGGCGACGGCGGCGGCGGCCGACGCGGAACGCCGGGTACGGATCATGGAGTCGGAACCTCTCTCTAACGGATCGGCACGGTGGCGGTCACCGTGGCCTGGTCGATGTCGGTCGTGCGGGCGGTCAGCCGCAGCTCCCAGTCCCCGGACGCGGGCAGGTTGATCTCGCCGGTCGCGTGGTTGTCGGTGAGCGGCAGCAGCGGGATGTCGATCGGCTCGATCCCCGCCGACGGCAGGGCGATGGTGGCCCGCCACTCCACCACCGGCTGGGGGCGGTTGTCCTTGGTGTACGCGTACAGGTGCATGGAGTTGTTGCCCCGCTCCGCCGGGTCCAGCTCGACCTGCAGGTTGAGCAGGTTGCTGCTGAGCGTCGTGGTGAAGAACCCGGCCTGCGGGCCGGCCACGTCGGCGGCGGCGGTGCGGGCGGGGGTGGTCTGCACGAGGGTGGCGGAGAGGCCGAGCACCACCGCGGTGACCGCCAGCTCCACCCAGACCGCGCGGCGCACCGGCGCCGGGCGTTGCGCGGCGACCCGCCGCCGCACCAGCTGCCGGGAGTACGCGGCCACCCCGATCACCAGCGCGAACAGCCCGATCTTGGCGAGCAGGAGACGGCCGTACGTGGTGTTGACCAGGGCGCCCGGTGTGGCCACCTCGATCAACGCCTGGACGGTGCCGGCGAGCAGCAGCGCGGAGACGGCCAGCGCGGCCCAGCGGGACCAGATGGGCAGGATCGCGCCCAGCTCCCGCTCGTCGGCGCGCCGCAGCAGGAAGCCGGCGAGCATCAGCAGGCCGCCGAGCCAGACCGCCATGCTGCCCAGGTGCACCGCGTCGACGGCCACCGACACCGCCGGCGCCGGTGACGCCGCGCCGT
Organism: Micromonospora sp. NPDC049366; assembly: GCF_044466625.1. Lineage (NCBI taxonomy): Bacteria > Bacillati > Actinomycetota > Actinomycetes > Micromonosporales > Micromonosporaceae > Micromonospora > Micromonospora sp. NPDC049366. The sequence continues at coordinate 14,187 of NZ_JBITMV010000027.1, read as the reverse complement.
GCCCCGACAGCGGCCAGGTGAGCAGGGCGGCGGCACCGAGCACGGTGAGGATGATCGCGTCGGACCGGCCGACCGTCCCGGCGAGCAGCGGCCGGATCAGGAACGCCGCCGCGGCCAGCAGGCCGAGACGGACCAGATGCGCCGCCCCGAAGGTGCTGCCCAGCACGCTGCTCAACCCCTCCCCGGTGACGTCGAGGATCCCGCCGCCGGCCGTGTAGGGCACCTGGAGCAACAGGTCGGCGATCGTGGCGAAGGCGACCAGCCCGAGGCCCGCCCAGGCCAGCCGGGTGGGGCCGCGCCGGTCCAGTCGCCGCGGCCACAGAGCGCCGAGCACCAGCACCGGGCCGACCAGCAGCACCAGCCCGGCGTACCCGAGGCCCTTGGCGACCTTCACGGCGGTGCCGACGACCTGGTCCGCCCGGGTGTCCTCGCCGGTGTCGACCGGCGGCGGCGAAGGCGCGCCGACGGAGTAGGTGAAGGCGCCGGAGACCGGGTGGCTGTCGGCCGAGATGACCCGGAAGGTGACCAGGTAGGTGCCGCGGCCGCCGGCCGGATCGACGGGGATGGTCACCGTCACACCGGAGAAGGAGGGGTCGCCGCGGTCGGCGCGGGAACCGTCCGGCGCGATGATCCGGATCTTGTCGGGCACCTTCCGCACGGACTCGCTGAAGGTCAGCACCACCTCCGACGGCCCGCTCGGCACCACGGCCGAGGCGGCCGGGCTGCTGCTGACGAGCACCGCGTGGGCGCTCGCGGGGCCGGCGGGAGCGATCAGAAGGGCGACGACGGTGATCAGGAGAGCCGCGGCGGTGCCGAGCCGGGCGACCCAGCGGCGGGGGGCAGCAGTCATGCCGATCATGCTGGCCGACCGGAGGCTCCCACGGCCACCCCCGCTCATCCGCGCCCCGCCGCCAGCGCCGGCGTCAGCGGGCGGTCGGCGTCCCCGCCGGCCCGACCGAGCGCCCAGAGCAGGCCGGCCTGCACGACCGCCGCCAGATGCCCGACCTCGTGCACGAGCGCGGTGGTCGAGTTGGCGATGTCCACCGCGCTGGTGCCGGCCAGGCAGACCGCGAGCACCAACGCCACCGGCACGAACGCCCGGGCCCGCTCGGGCCGCCAGGCGGCCAGCGCGAAGCCCACCGCCAACGCCACGTCGAACGAGGCCATCTCCCGGCTGGTGTGCGGGTCGACGCTCACCCCCGGGCCGGCGAGCAGAACGGGCAGCGCGACGGCGAGTTGGGCCACGGCCGCCACCGCGACCGCGACCCGCAGCACCTGCCGACGGGCCCGCGCCGCCGCGGCCGACGCCCGGTCGGCGGCGAGCGGGTCGGCGGCCACCGCCGCCAGCACCGCCTCGGTGAGGTCGGGCACCCGCACCGGCCGCACCCGGACCAGCCGGGTCACCTGCTCGACGCGCGCCGACCAGGTCCGGCACCCGACGCAGTCGAGCAGGTGTGCATCCAGCACCGCCGGCGCCGCCTGCGGATCCTCCCCGTCCAGCCGTGCCGACAGCGCCGCGCGCACGTCGTCACATGTCATGGCTGGGTAGTCGGCGTGACCGCCGGAAAAGTTCCCGGCGTGGTGCAGGCCATGGAAGGGACCAAGGACCCTCCCCGCGCCTTCCGTGCCGCGTAACCTGGTCTGTCGTGATCCCCGCCCCGCGGAACACCGACGCCGCCGGCCCGCCCGCCGCGGCAGACGGTGCTGCCCGGGACCCGGCCACCGAATGGGCGCTGACCGCCCGCGGCGGCGATCCGGCCGCCCAGGCCGCCTTCGTCCGCCTCACCCAGGTCGAGGTGTGGCGCTTCGCCGCCGCGCTCGTGGACCCGGACAGCGCGGACGACCTGACCCAGGAGACCTACCTGCGGGCGTTCCGGGCGTTGCCGTCGTTCGAGGGCCGCTCCAGCGCCCGCACCTGGCTGCTCGGCATCGCCCGCCGCACCTGCGCCGACCACCTGCGCGCGATCGTCCGGCGGCGACGCCTCGACGCCCGGCTCGCGGCGCACGCCCACAGCGACCGGCCTCACCCGGACCCGGCCGGGCAGTTCAGCGCGGCCGACCTGGTCCGCCGACTCCCCGCCGAGCGCCGGGGCGCGTTCGTGCTCACCCAGGTCCTCGGCCTCTCCTACGCGGAGGCCGCCGCGGTGGAGGGCGTACCCGTCGGCACCATCCGCTCCCGGGTCGCGCGCGCCCGCGACGACCTCGTGGCGGCGGTCGGCGACGCCCTCGCCGGCTGAGGCGGATGGAACTTCCGGCGGAGACGGGACGACCAATGACCGTGACAGAAGCCCGGACCCCCCGGGGCACCCGGTGGCCCACCGTACGACCGTGGCTCGGCACCGCCGCACGGCTCGGCCTGGCCGCCGTCTGGCTGCTCGCGGGCGCCTCCAAGGTCGACGACCTGGCCGCCTCCGGCCGCGCGGTGAACGCCTACCAGCTCCTGCCGTACGACGTGTCGACGGTGGTCGGCGCGGCGCTGCCCTTCGTCGAGCTGGCCCTGGGCGTGCTGCTCCTGCTCGGGCTGGCCACCCGGCTGGTCGCGGGCGTGTCCGCGGCGCTGCTGGTGGTCTTCATCGTCGGGATCTCCTCGGCCTGGGCCCGCGGGCTCTCCATCGACTGCGGCTGCTTCGGCAGCGGCGGCCAGCTCGCCGAGGGACAGGCGCCGAGCTACCTCCCGGAGATCCTCCGGGACCTGGGATTCCTGGTGATGGCGGGATTCCTGCTGATCTGGCCCCGCACACCCGTCTCCGTGGACGGGTGGCTGACGGGTGACCCCGTCGTGGAGGACGAGGATGAGTAGTCGCAAGGGGCAGAAGGGCGCCTCCAAGGTCGTCCGGCAGCAGCTGGCCCGGGAGCGACGGCGCAAGCGGACGCTCTGGGTGTCGGCCGCCGCCGTGGCCGTCCTGCTGATCGCCGGCCTGATCGGCTGGAGCGTCTGGTCGGGCCAGCGCTCCGGCGACTTCACCGCCCCGGCCAACACCGCCGAGGGTGGCACCGGGGTCGTCGTCGGCTCCGGCCCGGTGACCGTCGACATCTACGAGGACTTCCTCTGCCCGGTCTGCCACCAGTTCGAGCAGACCAGCGGCGCGACGATCAACCAGCTGATCGACGAGGGCAAGATCCGGGTCGTCTACCACCCGGTCGCCTTCCTCAACCGCTTCTCCACCACCGAATACTCCACCCGCTCCTCCGCCGCCTCCGGCTGCGCCGCCGACGCCGGGAAGTACAAGGAGTACGCGACCGCCCTGTTCGACAAGCAGCCGCCCGAGGGCAGCGCCGGGCTCAGCGACGACGAGCTCATCGACATCGGGGCGGGCGTCGGCCTCAACCGCGACTCGTTCGGCTCCTGCGTGCGCGACGGCACGTTCAAGCCGTGGACCGAACACGTCACCGACCAGGCCAGCCGGAACAACGTCAACGCCACCCCGACCATCGTCGTCGACGGCGAGCAGCTCGGCGACCGCTCGCCCGAGGGCATCCGGGCGGCCGTGGAGGCGGCCGGCAAGTGATCCGGAACCTGCTGCGGCGCGCCGGCCTGGTGGCCGCCGCCGCGCTCACCGCCACCCTCGCGACCGCCGCACCGGCCGCCGCGCACGGCGCCGACGCGCCGGACGGCACCGACTACCGCACCACCGTGGGCGGCATCACGCCGGCCCGCGACGGGCTGAGCGTCCGCGCGGTCGAGGCAGGCGCGCGGCTGGAACTGACCAACCGGACCGGCCGGCCCGTCGAGGTGATCGGCTACTCCGGCGAGCCGTACCTGCGGGTCGGTCCCGACGGCGTCTTCGAGAACACCCACTCCCCCGCCACGTATCTCAACCGGACCCTCGCCGGAGACACCACCCTGCCGGCCGAGGCCGACCCGGCGGCGCCACCGGCCTGGCGGCGGGTCGCGGACGGCCCCACCGTGCGCTGGCACGACCAGCGCGCCCTGTACCGGGAGTCCGCCCCACCGGCCGCCGTCCGGGCCGCCCCCGACCGGGAGCAGCGCGTCCGGGACTGGACGGTGCCGCTGCGCGACGGCGCGGAGCCGGTGGAGATCCACGGCACCCTCGACTGGGTGCCGCCGCCCGACGCGTACACCTGGTGGGCCGTCGCCACGGTCGGCCTGCTCGCCGTCGGCGCCCTCGGGCTCCTGCCCGCCGGTTCGGTGCCCGGCACCCGCGCGTTCGCCGGCCTGGGCGGGCTGCTCGTCGCCGGCGGCCTGGCCGCCGTCGCCTACACCGTCGGCCGCGAGCTGGACGCCGGCGCTCAGGGGGTCGGCGGAGTGCTGCTCGGCCTGCTCGGCGGGCAGCTCTGGGCGTTGCTCACCGGGCTCGGTGCGGTCGCGGCCGGCGCGTACACGCTGGCCCGGCGGCCCGCCGCCGACTTCGCCGTGGCGCTGGCCGGCGCCTGCCTGGCGCTCTTCGCCGGGGTCGGCAACGCCGCCGTCTTCGGGCGCGGGGTCGCGCCGGTCCCCTGGCCGGGCAGCCCGGCGCGGATGCTGGTCGCGTTGATCCTCATCGCCGGCGCGGGCGCCACCGCCGCCGGCGTCCTGCGCCTGCACGCCGCCCGCGCCACCACCCGCCCCGCTCCCCGGACCACCTCCCGAACCACCCCTACCACCCCCACCACGCCCGCCACCCCCACCCACGCCTGACCCGCCACCCGCCCACCGCCCGCCCGCCCGCCCGCCCGCCGCGGCGCGGCGGGCCCCCCGCGATCTTGCAGTTTGGGCCCTCGGCCTGGGGCATTCGCGGCTTTTACAGGGGCAGAAACTGCAAGATCGCGCGGGAGAGAGAGGGGCGCGCGCGGGGGTTAGGGGTGGGGGGTGATTCGGGGGTTGAAGCCGTAGGGGAGCTCCAGGCGGTGGCGGGCCAGCAGGTCCTCGTCGGTCAGCAGGTCGCCGGTGGGCGCGTCCGCCACGATCCGCCCACCGTCCAGGATCACCGACCGGTCGCACAGCTCCGCCGCGTACGGCAGGTCGTGCGTCACCATCAGCAACGTCACCGGCAGGTCGCGCAGGATCCCGGCCAGCTCCCGGCGGGCGGCCGGGTCGAGGTTCGACGACGGCTCGTCCAGCACCAGGATCTCCGGGTGCATCGCGAGCACCGTGGCCACCGCGACCCGGCGACGCTGCCCGAACGAGAGGTGGTGCGGGGCCCGGTCCCGGTGGGCGCCCATCCCGACCGCCGCGAGCGCCTCGTCGACCCGGGCGTCGAGCTCCGCGCCGCGCAGGCCGAGGTTCGCCGGGCCGAACGCCACATCCTCCGCGACGGTGGGCAGGAAGAGCTGGTCGTCCGGGTCCTGGAAGACGATGCCCACCCGGCGGCGCACCTCGGCGAGCGTCGCCCGGTCGGGGCTCACGGTCAGCCCGCCGACGCTCACGCTGCCCTCGGTGGGCGTGAGGATGCCGTTGAGGTGCAGCACCAGCGTCGTCTTGCCGGCGCCGTTGGGGCCGAGCAGCGCCACCCGCTCACCGCGCGGCACCGTGAGGTCCACGCCGTGCAGGGCCTGATGCCCGTCCGGGTACGCGTACCGGACGCCGCGTACGTCCAGGCTGGGTGGTGTCGTCTCCACGTACCCGATCATCCCAGGACGACGGCGGTCGCCGCGATCGAGGCGGCCAGCACCGGCACGGACGCCGCGATCAGCCACTGGCCCGTGGTCGCGGCGCCCGCGCCCCGCCACACGGCGGGCATCCGCCCCTGGTAGCCGCGGGAGAGCATCGCCAGGTAGACCCGCTCGCCCCGCTCGAAGGCGCGCAGGAAGAGCGCCCCCACCCCGGCCGCGAAGCCGCGCAGCTGCCAGAGGAACCGCGGGTCGTCACCCCGGGAGACCCGGGCCACCCGCATCCGCCGGGCCTCGCCGACCAGCACGTCGAGGTAGCGGAGCATGAACGTGGCGATCTGGGTGAGCACCTGCGGGCAGCGCAGCCGATCCAGGCCGAGGATCAGGTCCCGGGTGGTGGTGGTCGCGGCGAGCAGCAGCGACGCGAGCACACCGAGGGTGCCCTTCGCGACGATGTTCCAGCTGCCGTAGAGGCCGTCCACCGACAGGTGCAGCCCGGCCACGGTGACCCGTTCGCCGGCGCCGAGGAACGGCAGCGCGACCGCGAACAGCACGAAGGGCAGCTCGATCAGGGCCCGGCTGAGCAGCCAGCCGGGCCCCACCCGCGCGAGCGCCGCGACCACGGCCACCAACAGGGCGTACGCCCCGAAGGCCCAGAACGCCTCGCGCGGGGTGGCCACCACCGCGACGGTGAAGACCACCATCGCCACGATCTTGACCTCGGGGGGCAGCCGGTGCACCGGCGAGGAGCTCTCGCGGTACAGCACGTGCCCGTGACCGGCGCCCACCGTCGTCAGCTCCGGCCGTCTGTGCCGCCGGCGACCGCGCCGGCCGGCGTGGCGTCACCGGACGTCCCACCGGCGGCGGGGGTCCCGGCGGTCGCGGTGGCGGAGCGGCGGCGGATCAGCCAGAAGGCGCCCCCGCCGATCGCGAAGGTCAGCAGCACGCCGAGCACACCGGACAGGCCGGTCGAGACGAAGGCGTTGTCGATGCCGCGTACGCCGTAGTCGGCCAGCGGGCTGTCGGCCAGCTCGTGGTCCTTGGCCTGCTGGGCCGGGCAGCTGCCGCCGGTGATGTTGTGCTCGGCGTCCACCGTGCAGCCCCTGAGCAGCGACGAGTCGAGCCCGTCCGGGTGCGACGAGGCGTAGTTGCTCACCACACCGGCGAGGAGCAGGGCGACCAGCAGGCCGCCGACGACGAACACCCAGGGACGCCTGCTCACCGGGCACCTCCCGCGACCGCGACGGCGGGGGCGGCGACGGGCCGGAGCCCGCGCAGCGCGTACACGAGATCGGGTCGGACCTTGGCGACGGTGACCACCGTGGTCGCGGTGATGAGGCCCTCACCGATGCCGATCAGCAGGTGGGCGGTGGCCATCGTGCCGGCCAGGCCGGCCAGGTTGCTGCCGAGGTCGGTGGTGCCACCCAGCCAGTACTGGAGGATGAAGCCCTGCGACGCGACCAGCACGCTGAGCATCGCGGACACGAACGCGGTCACCGCGAGACCCGCGGGCGTGCGGGGCAGCACCCGCAGCAGGAGCGCGATCAGCAGGTAGGCGGCGGCGGTGCCGAGCAGCGCCATGTTGGTGATGTTCAGGCCGAGCATCGCCACGCCGCCGTCGCCGAAGACCAGCGCCTGCACGATCAGCACCACCGACACGCACAGCGCGCCGACCCACGGGCCGACCAGCATCGCGGCGAGCGCGCCGCCGAGCAGGTGGCCACTCACCCCGGCGGTGAAGATCGGGAAGTTGAGCATCTGCACGGCGAAGATGAACGCGGCGACCAGGCCGGCCATCGGCGCCAGGCGGTCGTCGAGGTCGCGGCGGCCACGCAGCACGCAGACCGTGAGAGCGGCCAGCGCCAGCGCCGCGAAGACCGCGGCGACGGGACCGTTGATGATCCCGTTCGAGATGTGCATCGCCAGGGTTTCCATGCGACCTCCCACGCGTCGGCGGGTACGTCCACGCCGGCGGGATCAGACTATTTCTCGAACCTTTCTCTTGCAAAGAGGTTGCATTAAGCCATGGTGATGATCACCGAGCCGCGGGGTGGCGCGCCCGGCCGGACGGCCGCCAGCGGCGGTAGGGTCGAGGCCATGACCGCACCCGCCCGCCTCTCCCCCGGTGACCCGGCGCCCGAGTTCACCCTCCCCACCGACACCGGCAGCACGCTCTCCCTGGCCGACCTGCGCGGCCGCACGGTCATCCTCTACGCCTACCCGGCGGCCATGACCGCCGGCTGCACCAAGCAGGCGTGCGACTTCCGCGACTCGCTCGACTCGCTGCGCGCCGCCGGCTACGAGGTGGTCGGCATCTCGCCCGACAAGCCGGAGAAGCTGGCCAGGTTCCGCGAGCGCGACGCCATCACCTTCCCGCTCGTCTCCGACACCGACAAGTCGGTGCTGACCGCCTACGGCGCGTACGGCGAGAAGCAGCTCTACGGCAAGACGGTCACCGGGGTGATCCGCTCGACGTTCGTCATCGACGCCGACGGGAAGATCGAGCGGGCGCTCTACAACGTCAAGGCCACCGGGCACGTCGCCAAGCTCCGCCGCGACCTCGGCCTCGACTGATTCCGTCACACCTGGTCGCTACCGTGCGTGCGTGATCCGATACAGATATACCCCCGTCATGCTCGCCGAGGCGGCGGCCGCCGCGCACAGCATCACCGAGGTGATGCGACTGCTCGGGGTGCGGATCAGCGGCGGCTCGCACGCGCACATCAGCCGTCAGCTCAAGCGCTTCGACATCGACACCTCCCACTTCACCGGACAGGCCCACAATCGCGGAGCTCGTGGTCGGCGGCGTCCAGTCACCGACCTCCTGGTGAAACTGCCCGAAGGAGCCCGCCGTGTCTCCGGCACTCGACTGAAGCGAGCGCTGGCCACGATCGGCCTGCCGGAGAACTGCGAGGCCTGCGGCATCGGCGCGATCTGGCAGGGTGCCCGACTCACGCTGCACGTCGACCACATCAACGGCGACTTCCTCGACAATCGGCCACGGAACCTCCGGCTGCTCTGTCCCAACTGCCACAGCCAGACAGCCACCTACGCGGGTCAACGGCGGCCTGCAGTGGCGGAGCCGGATGTGGTTTACGATCCTCAGGCTGTCACTCCCACCGGCTACCCGATAGGCAGGCGATTGCCGCGTCGGACAGAATGTCCATGGACATTGGTGGAGTACCGCTTCAAGGGGCCGTAGCCCAACTGGCAGGAGGCATACGGTTTAGGTCCGTACCAGTGCGGGTTCGAATCCCGTCGGCCCTACCGCACCACGTCCGAGGCGTGGTCGAGGGTGGCCCGTGTCGGGCGCGTCACGATCGCGGGCCACCGCCGCGCCCGGCGGGCGAGGATGGCGGCGTGAGCCTGCGCTTCGTCCTCGACCCCGACCTGACGCCCGAGCTGCGCGACCGGATCGTGTCGCTCTGGACGGACGTCTCGAACGCCGGCGGTGCGGTCGGTTTCGTGCCGCCGGTCACCCCCGACGACGTACGCACCCTCGCCGACCCGACGTTCGCCGCCGTCACCGACGGGCCGGACCGGCTGCTGCTCGGCTACGCCGACGACCGTCTCGTCGCCGCCCTGGTCCTCACCGACAACCGGTTCCATCTGAAGACGCACTGGTGTGTGCTCAAGCGGGTGATGGTCCACCCGGACACCCAGGGCAAGGGTCACGGTCTCGCGCTGATGCGGGAGGCCGAGCGCATCGGCCGTGAGCTGGGTCTCACCGCACTGCACGTCACGCTACGTGACGGGCTGGGCCTGGACCGCTTCTACCGTCGGCTGGGTTACCGGGAGATCGGCCGGCTGCCCGGCGCGCTGCGGGTGGCCCCCGGCGACGACCGCGACGAGGTGCTCATGTGGCTGGACCTCACCCCGGCCGGCGGGGTGGGAGCGCCGGACTAGGGCAGAACGTCAGTCGGTGACGGTCACCGGGTCGCCGACGGCCACCGACCCGACGTCCAGCGGCACGAGGTGCAGTCCGAAGAGGAGCTTCTGCCCCACGTTGCGGTAGCGGCCGAGGGTGCGCAGCGGTTCGCGGCCGCGTACGCCGGTTTCCTGGTCGGTGGTCGTCACGACGCAGCGGTCGCAGAGCCCGGCGGCGCGGAACCGGACGCCGCCGACGCGCAGCGGGCGGCCCTCCCAGTCATCCTCGGCCCAGGCGGGCGCGTCGGCCACCACCAGGTTGGGCCGGAAGCGGGTCATCGGCACCGGGTCCTCGCCGGCCTCGGCGAGCCAGTCGTTGAGCGCGGTCAGCGAGGCGGCGTTGGCCAGCAGCAGCGGGAACCCGTCGGCGAAGGTGACCTGGTCCCCGGTGTCGTGCCCGCCATCCTCGGCGGGCAGTTGCCGGGCGGGGCGGGCCAGCCAGACCAGCCGGACGGGTCGGTCGAGCAGGGCGCTCAGCCAGTCGTCGGCGGCCGGCCCGGCGGGCAGCGCCGGGACCGGCCAGGTGCGGCTGCGAAACGTCCGCACGGGCACCGGCTCGCCGTCGGCGGGCTCGGGCACGTCGAGGTCGGGTCGCCCGTCGGCGCGCAGCAGCAGCCCGCCGTCGCGGGTCGCGGCACGCAGCGCGACCAGCCGGGTGGTCTCCCGCTGGGTGACGCCGACGCCGTCGGCGTCGACCACCATCCACCGTCGGTCGCCGGCCAGGCCCCACTGTCGCACCGGCACGGTGTCGTGGTCGACGCGGTGACAGCCCTTGACGGGGTACGTGTGAATGGCGCTCAGCCGCATCCGCTCACCATGCCACGCCGATCCCGTCGCCGCGGTACCAGTGATCGGCGGGGGTCTCCCGGTAGGCGAGGAACCGGCGACCGGTGCGCTCGGCGTGCTCGGCGAGGACGTTGGTGGTGGTGACGTTGTCGGTGAGCAGCATCCCGCCGGGCGCGAGCTTCGGCTCCACGGCCTCGAACTCCCGCCGCTCGTGCTCGCGGCTGTGGTCGCTGTCGTGCAGGAAGAGGTCGACCGGCCGGTCGAGGGCGCCGATCGAGGCGATCGAGTCGCCGATCACCAGGTCGACCACCTCGGACCACCGTCCGTCGCGGACCAGGTAGCCCGCCTCGGGATTGATGTCCAGGGCGGTGAGCCGGCCCGGGTGGCCCTCGTCGGCGTTGCGCAGCAGGGCCGACGCGAGGACGCAGCTGCCCAGCCCCTTGTCGACACCGGTCTCGACGACGTGGGCCGGGCGGGTGGCGCGCACGATGGCGTACCAGCCGATCCGGCGGGCGTAGCGGACGTGCCGGTCGGCGAGGCCCCGTCGGGCGGCGCCGGCGGTGGTCTGCTCGATGTGCCGCCGCAGCGGCTCGTCGGACTCGACCTCGGCGAGGTAGCCGCGGACCTGCTTGACCGGTACGTCGCAGACGACGCTGACGAACCAGGCCAGGTGCTGGCGGCTGAGCTTCGTCAGGTCATACGTGTAGTTGTGGTGCTCCCGGGAGGTGACGAGCCATCGCGCCGAGGTGCGCAGCACCTTCGCGTCGTGACGGGCGACGGACACGAGCCGCTTGGGGAAGGCGGCGACGGGGGCGAGCCGAGTACGGGCGATGGCCCGGCGAAGCGTCGTTGCGTCCACGGCTGCGTTCTTACCAGGTGAAGATGGCCGATGTCTGTAGTACGTTCCTTTCCACTAACGGTGCCGCTTCGGACGACCGGCGGAAGGTTGTGGCCGGACGACGGTACGCGGGTTGAGACGCGAATCAGTAGCATCGCGCCCATGCGTCAACGCCAGGAGTACGTCGAGCCCGAGACCCAGTTCTTGGACGCGCAGCAGACCCGAACCGCCGCCGGAGCGCCGACATCGGAGCAGACCGGCACGGAACCACGTCCGCGGCGCCGGTGGCGGAAGGTCGTCCTGATCAGCGTCGTCGTTCTGGCGCTGGTCGGCGGCGCCGGGCTGATCGGCGGCGGGCTCTACGTGCGGTCCATCAACTCCGGCATCGAGCGAGTGGACGCGTTCGAGGGCGTGCCCGAGGAGTCGCGGCCGCAGGTGGTGGCCAAGGACGCCATGAACATCATGATCCTGGGCAGCGACTCACGGGATCCGGAGAACAGCTCCGGATCGCGCACCGACACCATCATCCTGGCGCACCTGCCGGCCGACCGGTCGAGCGCGCAGCTCATCTCGATCCCCCGCGACACCTGGGTGCCCGTGCCGAAGTCGAAGAACGGGCACGGCGGCCGGGAGGCGAAGATCAACGCAGCGTACGCGTGGGGTGGCGTCCCGCTGATGGTGCAGACGGTCGAGCAGTTCACCGGTGTCCGCGTCGACCACGTGGCGATGGTCGACTTCGGCGGCTTCAAGGAGATCGTCGACGCGCTGGGCGGCATCACCATCGACGTGGAGAAGGGCTTCACCACCAACTATTCACTGATCGGCACCCGGACGTTCAAGCAGGGCCCGCAGACCATGGACGGCGCCGCCGCGCTCGACTACGCCCGCGAGCGGCATGCCTTCGCCGACGGCGACTTCGCCCGGATCCGCCACCAGCAGCAGGTCATCAAGGCGATCCTGGACAAGGCCGCCTCCGGCGGCGTGCTGGCCAACCCCGGCAAGCTGAACTCGTTCGTGAAGGCCACGGCGGACGCGGTGGCGGTGGACAAGGAACTGTCCCTGGTGGACCTGGCGATGGAGTTGCGGGAGCTGCGCAGCGGCAACCTGGGCTTCTTCACCTGCCCGGTCACCGGCACGGGGACCATCGGCAACGAGAGCGTGGTCCTCGCGGACAAGCCGAAGGCCAAGCGGGTCTTCGACGCGGTCCGCCGCGACTCGGTGCCGGACATCCTCGCCACCGCCGCAAAGTAGGAGGCAGGATTGCCGTGCCGGCTATGGTGGAGCATCTGACGCGGTCGTAACCTGCGCATGTCCCCCGGCCCCGCATGCCACGGGCCGGGGGGCTAACGGGGAGGTTCCACCATGTCCAGCCAGCCGACGCTCGGCTATCCGTATACGTCGTCGACCGAGTTCGGGGACGCACCGCGCCAGGCGGTCGTGTCGCCGCCGGACGCCGACGACGACGAGGGCATAGGCACTCCGGTCCCCTCCGCCCCACCGGCCAACGAGGCCACGCCCGCCCGCCCCGGTCTCGAGACGACCGCCGTCCTGCCCTACGCCGGCTCGCGCGCCTCGAAGCGCACCCGGGGGCTACGGGCCTGGATGGTGACGGCTCCCGTCGACGTGGTGGCGCTACTCACGCCCCTGCTGCTCAGCCAGAACTACTGGCGCGGGACGTTGGCCAACGCCGTCCTCACGGTGGCCATCTTCGCGGCCGGCGGTCTCTACGGGGCGCGCCGGCACGTCGCCATCCTGGATGAGCTGCCGAGCCTCGGTGGTCGCCTGTTGGCCTCGGCCGCGGTGGTCGCCATCATCGCCGCCGAGCGCCACGACTCGGTGTCGTACGTCGGCGGGTTCATGCGGGGCGTGGCCCTCTCGGCGGCGCTGGTGATCGTCGGCCGCGCGGCCACCCGGATGTTCACGAACTTCTCGCGCAAGCGGCGGTGGGTGGAGCACAACGCCATCATCATCGGCAACGGCCCGGTCGGCGTCGAGCTGGCCCGGTTGCTTCGCCGCTACCCGCAGTACGGCCTGCGGTTCGTGGGCTGCGTCGACGTGCCGTCACGGCAGAGCGTCGGGTCGGTGCCGCAGATCGGCACGCTCGGTGACCTGGAGAAGCTCACCCGGGTCCTGGAGTGCGACGTCCTCATCATCGCCGACCCGGACTGCCCGGAGTCGATGGTGATGGAGACCCTGCTCCAGCCCTCCAACTCGCGCTGCGACCTGTGGGCGGTGCCCCGCCTGTGGGGTTCCCGGTCCCTCGGCAGCTACCCCGACCACATCGGCGCCATCCCGATCGTCAAGATCGGCGACACGACGCTGTCCGGCCCACGATGGGCCATCAAGCGGGCGTCCGACGCGCTCTTCGCCACGGTGGCGCTGATCCTGCTCAGCCCGGTGCTCCTGCTCTGCGCCATCGCGACGTTCCTCGACGGCGGGCGCGGCATCTTCTTCTACCAGGAGCGAATCGGCCGTTACGGCAGGCCCTTCAAGCTCATCAAGTTCCGGTCGATGCGCCCGGCGGACGAGACGGAGTCGCAGACCAACTGGTCGATCGCGCACGACCGGCGGGTCGGGCCGATCGGGCGGTTCATGCGCCGGACGTCGCTGGACGAACTTCCCCAGTTGTGGAACATCCTGCGCGGCGAGATGAGCGTCGTCGGGCCGCGGCCGGAGCGACCGTACTTCGTGGAGAAGTTCTCGGCGGAGTACCCCGAGTACGCGATGCGCCACCGGGTTCCGGTGGGGCTCACCGGGCTCGCGCAGGTCAGTGGCCTGCGGGGGGACACCCCCATCTCCGACCGGGCGCGGTTCGACAACTACTACATCGAGAACTGGTCGCTCTGGCTCGACATCAAGGTCGTGCTGCGCACCGTGGCGGAGGTCTTCCGCGCCGGCGGGCGCTGACCCGTCGCGGCCGGGAATCGCGGGTCGGCCGTCAACGGCCGCACCCCGGCGTCGGATCGGGGGCGCGGCCGGACGGTTCGGTCACGCGTTGGGCTTGAGGGGCTCCCACCAGGTCCGGTTGTCGCGGTACCAGGCGACGGTCTCGGCCAGGCCGTGGTCGAGGTCGATGCTGGGGGTGT